>JBFEWA010000048.1:0-13335 GCA_041546605.1 Bermanella sp. | reverse complement strand
TTGGATTTAACCGGTGGAGCGCCGGAGATGAATCCGCATTTTCGCTATCTTGTGTCAGAGGCTCGTAAATTAGGCTGTGAGGTCATTGATCGATGTAATATCACCATTTTATCGGAGCCTGGTTATGAAGACTTGGCGCAGTTTTTAGCCGATCAAAAAGTAAAAGTGGTGGCGTCGTTACCGTGTTACACCCAAGAGAATGTGGATGCGCAACGGGGTAAAGGGGTGTTTGATGACAGCATCAAAGGCTTACATGCATTAAATGCGTTAGGTTATGGCAAAGAGGGTTCTGGCTTAGAGCTGGACTTGGTGTACAACCCAGGGGGGGCTTTTTTACCCCCTTCGCAGCAAACGTTAGAGCAAGATTATAAAACCCGTTTAATGGATGACTGGGGTATCGAGTTTAATCAGTTATATACCATTACTAATATGCCCATTTCACGTTTTGGTTCGATGTTGGTCTCCAAAGGGCAGTTTAATGATTACATGCAGTTGTTGATTGATAACTATCAAGCAAAAAATTTAGACACCGTCATGTGTCGCAATACTATTAGTGTCGACTATCAAGGTGATTTATACGACTGCGACTTTAATCAGATGTTGGCGATGCCTTGTACCCGTGACGACCATTCACCACGTCATATTCAAGATTTACTCAGTAGTGATTTATCTGGCGAAGACATCGTAGTAGCAGGGCATTGTTTTGGTTGTACCGCTGGAGCGGGTTCTTCTTGTGGTGGGGCATTATCGTAATTTATGAGCCGTTTTAATGTTTCTATTGTTGTGCCGGTGTTAAATGAAGCACAGCAGCTGACTGCCTTAATGAATCGTTTACGATTGTTACAAGATCAGGTGAATGAAATCATTGTTGTGGATGGCGGCAGTGATGACGGCTCATTAGAAAAGCTCGCTAACGAATTTACTGTTATCCAAGCGCCTAAAGGCCGCGCCCAGCAAATGAATGCCGGAGCCGCGCAAGCCACTTCAACTTGGATTGTGTTTTTACATGCCGATACTCAATTAACCCCAGCACACATCAGTGAGATGGTGGGCTCGGCCAGTATGTTTCAATGGGGGCGTTTTAATGTGAAGTTGGATGCTCGAGGCTTGGCGTATAGGGTGATTGAATGGTTTATTAATCAGCGCTCGCGTTTGTCATCCATTGCCACAGGTGATCAATGTATCTTTGTGCGTAAACGCTTTTTTGATGAGATGGGAGGCTTTGCGAATTTGCCTTTAATGGAGGATGTGGAATTTTGTAAACGCGCAAAACGCAGAGCTAAACCTGCGTGTTTAGGTAAAACCGTTGCCACGTCAGCACGACGCTGGCAGCAGTTTGGGGTGATAAAAACAGTGTTATTAATGTGGAAGTTACGTCTGTACTTTTGGTTGGGCGTATCGGCTGATGATTTGGCTAAACAGTACCGATAGGGTCAATGCGTGTTAGATTTTATTGTGATTCAATTTGCCAAGTTTCCTCAGCTTGGTCGAGTAAAAACCCGGTTAGCACCGGACATCGGCCATGAAGCGTGTTTGGCATTGCACTATGACCTACTGCAACATACGCACACTATGTTGAAAGAGTTTACGCAAAGCCCGTCTGCCATGACGGTATTGTTTCTTGATCAATTAGGTCAAGACGACGTGATTAATACCATCGCAACCGGCACGCCCATTATGTTGCAGCAAGGGGATGATCTAGGGGACAAAATGGCTAATGCACTGGCTTGGGGGTTAACTCAGGCGAAAAAAGTGTGCATTGTCGGCAGTGATTGCCCAGTGTTATCCCATGATGATTTAATCCAAGTATTAAGTGCGTTAGATGAATCTGAAAATGTATTCATTGCCGCCGAAGACGGCGGTTATGTATTGGTGGGAGCCAGCAAGCTGGATATAACTGTTTTTAGATATGTTCCGTGGGGCAGTGAGCAAGTCATGGAAGTGACGTTGAAGCGTGTTGCTCAAGCACAGGTAAAAGCCAAGGTATTAGGCCCATTATGGGATGTGGATCGATTCGCTGATTATCAGCGTTTGTTACAGGTAATACCGAATTGGCCGAATCAGGCTTGAGGCGTATTATCGGTGAAATAAAAAAGGCCAGAAACATCTGGCCTTTTTTATGGGTGGATAATTAAGCTACTCAGGTTCGTTGGTTTGTTTCGCGGCTTCTTCTTGTTGCTTTTTCTTTTCTGCTTCCGCTTGTTGCTTGCGTTGTTCTTCGTATTGCAGGTTGTTCACCATTTGCTCCACATAACGCTGCTTCATACCGCTTAGAGGCTGGAATGAAAACCCACAAAAGGTGAGATCTTTCTCTTCATTGTAAATCGCATGGCGGGCATCTAAGCCACAATCCATGGATTCATCCCCCACGTGCAGGGTGCTTTCATCGTAATTGGTGACGGCTTTAAGTTTGGCAGTGATATCCCCTTTAAAATAGGCTTTAAAACCAGAGCCGGAAATATCTTGTAAACGACCTTTGTACACGTCTTTGTCTTCACTGGAGCGGAAAACGCAGTACACGCTGTAAGTGCGAGGCACCATGGCGCGATAGGCATTACGGCGTTGCAAATACAGTAAACGGCTGGGGAATTTGGCGATGTATTCTTGGTTTTGTGGACGGAACTTGAGACCGCCTTCCACAAAGAACTTTACGAGAATGCCGCGGAAATCTGCAACCAGTTCTAAGCGTTTGCCCCGTTGCAGTATTTCATTGCCGGCATCGGGTATGAGCTTGTCAAAGGCGAAGGCTTTGGATTTTAAATCTACCTTGGTGATGGCCGTGGCAAAGGCTTCATCTTTGCCTTCAAAGCGCGCCGTTAATTTAGGCGCATAGCGAATAAGGCGTTGAATCGCACGATAGATTTCTTCTGGGCTTTCTAGGTAGTTTTCGTTTTTTTCTTCAGCTTGTTCCATGACCATCGTCTATCTTGCTTGAATTAAAAATGGGGGCGGGCTTTCACCAAGCTAGCTTAGGCTTCACCTAAACGTTGGCGTTGGCTATTTCCTTGCGCTGCGCCACTTCCATTGTATAAGTTTGGCTCATTTTTGCCGCCATGCAAGATATTCAACAAACTGCGATTGCGCTGTTGGTTGTGGTAGATGACGATACCATTGCGTTCGTTAATGGCAATGACGTCTTCAAAGCCGTTTTTTAGGGTGTGCCATTGGGAGGTTAAGCGATCTTGCTCGGATTGAGGAAACGAGGCAATTAAGGTAAGCAAGCCTTGTTCCGAGCCTTCATACTCATGATCTAATAAAAAGCTAAGGCGTCGATTCACCTGTGCTTGGTAGTCTTTTAGCGCAGTGACCTTTTTAGGGGTGATGCTTTCGATAGCCAGGATGTCACGATCCAATAGGGCAGCAGCCTCTTCTTCAAGTGTGCTTTGAAGGTGAGACAAGGCGGATTGCTCGTCATCAAATAAACAATTCACGTCTTCTAGGGCTGGCAGTGACATAACGGTCCTTCTATTTCAGTAGGTTATCGAATTTCATCATTTGCCCAGCAATGCGCTCGTAGTCAATTTTGTACTCATTATTGGCTAATGCACCTTTGATACGCTCAACAGCAGCATCATCGATGTCAGGCATTTTAGCCACTTCCGCTTCAATTTGCTGAATGGACTTGGCTTCAGAGCTGAGTTTTACCTGGGCATCTGAGGCTTTCGTCTCAGGGGCCTGTTTTGTATTCTGGCCAGTAGAGGCCGCCTTTTCGGTGCTGCGGGACTGGGTTCCGCCGCCTACACCAGTAGTGAGTTTATTAATGTTCATATTGCTTACCTTTCAAAAATTAGAGTTCCTCGTAGACCTATAACGGCAGTCTTGAGTAAGGCTTTAGTTTTTTTTTAACTTTTTTGTAAAAAATCTCAAAATTGTACTAAAACCTGCCCCGGAGCCACGACTTTGCCGCGTACCACCCGTTCTGATCGGCTATTTTTTACTCTAATTTGGCGCCCTTCACGGCCATCATTCAGAGCCTCACCCGGCATTTTGACGCTCATTGCTCCTTTCCTAGCAATAATCATGACTTTATCCCCCTTATAGATCATCAAAGCGGGCAAAATCAGGTAGCTATTCAATATGGTTTGCCCAGCCAAGGCTCTTTTAGATTGTTTTCCTATAACTTGCTCTTTTTTTAGATAATAACCATTACGTTGATCGGCTAGGTTTTGCCGTTGCAGGTCTAGATGTGCCTCATTGATGATCTGGTCTTTGGCTAAAGGTTGGTTCAATACCACTACATTGGTGAATAGGTTGATGTTAGTGGGGACGTTTAATGCCCACGGGCTAGTGTCTTGGCAGGCCACTTTAATATGGCTGCGGCCCAGTTCTAACGGTTGAGGGGCTTCGATCGTTAGGGGAATCTGGCAAGGATCGAGGTTGAGCCGATCATCTAAGTAATTCAGGTCAATTTGGTATTCGTAGTCATCCAATCCCATTTTTTCCGCCATGGCGATGATCTGCCCTGACAGGTTTTGTTTTAGGCTGGCTTGCAGTTGCTCATACCATGACTGTCCATGTCCAAAGGCTGATAGGGCAAGCAAAAAGAAAGAAATAAAAACTCTGTGTATCACTAATTTTTGTCCTATTCTCAATTAAGACAGCGCAATGCAAAGCATGAATATAAGGCGTGGCATTTTTTTAACGCTATGCTTATGTAACAGGAATGCTGCAAAGGGCATGCCGCTAAAAATGAGTTCATAGCAACTGATATCTGGGTTGTTTTCATATGGAGTTTGTATATGGCCGGGGTACTTGATTCCGTCGACCAAAGGACCCAACTGGTAGGGGAAAACCGTCTAGAGCTTTTACTTTTCCGTTTAACTGGCCCGCAGATTTACGGCATTAACGTGTTTAAAGTAAAAGAAGTCTTGCAGTGTCCACCTTTAACCATACTGCCTAAGAGTCACCGTGTGGTAATCGGCGTGGCGCATATTCGCTCGGGCACTATTCCAATTATGGATATGGGGTTGGCCACGGGGAATGTTTCGGTGGGAGACCCTAAGAACTGTTTTGTGATTATTACGGAATACAACACCGCGACTCAGGGCTTTTTGGTCTCTGGGGTTGAGCGCATTGTGAATATGAACTGGGAAGAGATTCATCCGCCACCAAAGGGGACAGGTCGTGAGCATTATTTAACGGCGGTTACCGAAGTGGAAGGTAAGTTGGTAGAAATCATTGATGTGGAAAAAATCCTAGCGGAAGTGTCGCCAATGGAGGAAGCCATCAGTGAGGATATCTTAGCCAGTTCACGTTCGGATGAAAATGAAGAAGCGCCAAAAGTACTTATTGCGGATGATTCGAAGATTGCGCGCAAACAAGTGACTCGCTGTTTAGAAGCTTTAGGTGTGGAAGTCACAGCTAAAAATGATGGACGCGAGGCATTGAATCATCTTCGGGAGATGGTGGATTCTGGGGTTAACCCTGCAGATTATTACGCCATGATGATTTCAGATATCGAAATGCCGGAGATGGATGGATACACATTAACCACAGCAGTACGCAATGATCCTAACATGAATAAGATGCATATTATTTTGCATACGTCGTTGAGTGGTGTGTTCAACCAAAGCATGGTGCAAAAAGTAGGGGCGAATGATTTTATCGCTAAATTTAACCCTGATGTGCTGGCCTCTAAAGTAGCAGAGCAAGTAAAAGCATCTAAAAATAAGGCTTAAGTATGGACATAACCAAGCCAGATTTCGCATTGTTTCGAGATTATTTGGAGCGTGTGTGTGGCATATTGTTAGGAGATAACAAAGAGTATCTGGTGTCCAGTCGCTTGCGCTCCATCATGAAAGATCAGGGGTTTACTGCCTTATCTGAACTGGTGAAAAAAATGGAGATGGATTCCCGCCTTAGGGAGAAAGTGGTGGACGCCATGACCACCAACGAAACCCTTTGGTTTCGGGATTCCCATCCATTTAAGATTTTGCAAGAGCGCTTAATTCCAGAAGTGTGCGCCAAACAAAAAACCTTAGACATTTGGTGTGCAGCGTCTTCTACAGGGCAAGAGCCTTATTCTATTAGCATGATCATTGAAGAGTTCAAACGCTCGAACCCAGGAAAGCTCACTGGAGAAAAAATTGTCGCCACGGATATTTCCAGTAGCGCGTTAGAGTCAGCCAAGAGTGGTGTGTATGATCAGTTGGCTTTAGGTCGCGGCATGCCACCTGAGCTATTGACCCGCTATTTTTCAAAGCATGAAAACAGCTGGAAAGTAAACGACAATGTGGCCGCGCGGGTGCAATATCGTATGCTGAATTTATTGCATTCCTATTCGTTGCTTGGGCGGTTCGATATTGTATTTTGTCGTAACGTACTCATTTATTTCTCCAGTGACCTTAAGAAAGATATTCTTACGCGCATCCATGGCACCTTAAAGCCAGGCGGTTATTTACTATTAGGGGCCAGTGAAGCACTGAGTGGCTTGCCAGACCTTTATGAAATGGTGCAATGCAGTCCTGGCATTATCTATCGCCGCAAAGGTTAAAGCCTAGTCCGTCTGTTCTCCAGTTATTCTTCATCCATTATTCTCTCACTTCACGCATATGGCGTGTTTTTGCCTTAAGTTTTTATTTGATCTGTCATTTCCGCTTTTGCCTAAAACGGCAATGTTTGCCGCTTTAATTTCCTCTCTTTATTTCTCTAAGTTATTGAAAAATATAATAAAAAAGTTTTGGCATAGGCGTTGCTATTACCTATTCAAGAGATTACTACGAAACATTAATTAAACAAGAGAGGCCATTATGTCCGCATTGGGATTTAAAAATTCTCTAGGTATTCATCCTCAGACCATGCAGTTACGTGCAGCCCGTGCGGAAATCCTGGCCAACAATCTTGCCAACGCGGATACCCCTAATTTTAAGGCCCGTGATATGGACTTTAACGCTGTGTTAGAAGGGGAGTCTCGTCGCTCATTGCAAATGAATACAACCAGTAAGTTGCATCTCGAAGGCAATCAAAATACAGAGACCGAGTTGTTATTCCGCAATCCGTATCAGCCAGCCATTGATGGCAACACAGTGGACACGCAAATGGAGCAGTCTTTCTATACCGAAAACGCACTGCGCTATAACGCTTCATTTGAGTTTTTAAATAGCAAATTTAACGGATTAAAAGGCGCCATTAAAGGCCAGTAATCTAAAAACGAATAAGCAGTAAAAATGTTAGGAGAATAACAATGTCACTAACCAATGTTTTTAATATCGCAGGTACTGGCATGAATGCTCAGTCAGTCCGTTTAAATACAACAGCTTCGAACATTGCCAACGCTGAAACCGTAAGTTCCAGCATTGATGAAACCTATAAAGCTCGTAAGCCATGGTTCAGTGTGTTGGAAAAGAATTGGTCCAATGTAAAAGGGCTAAATCAAAAATTGGATATTCGCTCTCAGGTGGGTGATGGCGTACAGGTGAAGGGCATAGTGGAAAGTGATGCACCGTTAAAAAAACGTTATCAGCCATTCCATCCTATGGCGGATGAAGAAGGCTATGTGCTTTACCCAAATGTGAATGTGGTAGAGGAAATGACTGACATGATGAGTTCATCTCGCAGCTACCAAATGAACGTCGAGATGATGAAAACGGCGAAGCAGATGTTGCAGCGTACATTAACGCTAGGACAGTAATTTTATCGTCGGACATTGAGTGTTGGATGAGAGGAAATGACCCTAACAAAATGGGATGAGTTTCTCTCGCAGTTACCAAATGAACGTCGAGATGGTGAAAACGGCGAAGAAGATGTTGCAGCGTACATTAACGCTTGGTCAGTAATTTGAAAGTAGGCGTCGGGTGTTAGATGCAAAGAACGTATAAACAGATTCCCGTCTTTGCGGGAATGATGACAAAAAAATCATCAGGAGCACATTATGGCTGATGTAACTGGGGTTGGCACTTCGCAGTCTGCGCTGGATCAATATGCGCAAAGTGAGAGGCCAGTGGAAAAATCCAATGAGTTAGGGAAAAACGATTTCCTTAAATTATTGGTGGCCCAAATGAATAATCAAAACCCATTGGAGCCACAGGATAATACCGAGTTTGTGGCTCAGCTCGCGCAATTTAGCTCAGTGGAAGGGATTGATAATTTAAATCAGACCGTGGATGACATGGCGTCAGAACTACGCTCCAGTCAAGCACTCCAGGCATCATCATTGGTGGGGCAGTCGGTTGTGGTGCCGTCTAACGAATATGGCTTTTTACAAAAAGGTGATTTGATTGCCAGTTACAGTGAAGTGCCGGCCACCACCATGAATGTGAACTTACAAATTAAAAATAAAAGCGGACAAACCATTGAAACCATTGATTTGGGTTACCACGAAAAAGGCCCAATGTCGTTGCGTTGGGATGGCGCGAATTTGGAAATGGATGGCGAGATTGTGGATTTGGATCGCTCTAAATTAAACCGACAAGAATATTTCGTAGATGAAGAAGGTAATCAGGTTTTAGACGATAACGGCAAACCCATTCCGGTGCCTTACCCAGCAGGTGAATACAAGTTTGTGGTTTCGGCTTCAATAGATGGTCAAGCAGAAAGCCTAGGTACGGCCATGAGTGGCAAGGTAGACAGCGTCACCCTAGGCAGCAACAACCAAATTACATTGAACTTAGCCGGTGGCACCAAAGCTGCGCTATCGGATGTACAACAAATTTTAGATTAATCGGGCCCAGTTGGGTGAAGGAGTAAATCATGGCGTTTAATATAGGTTTAAGTGGTATTCGTGCTGCGTCCGTGGATTTGGAAGTCACAGGTAATAACGTAGCCAATGCCAGTACGGTGGGTTTTAAAGAATCTCGTGCGGAATTTGCGGATGTATACACATCAACCATTTTAGGCACAGGTACCAAGCCGGTGGGCAGTGGCGTGCTGGTGGATAATGTTCGTCAAGAATTCAGCCAGGGGAATATCAGTGGTACCGAAAACGCATTAGATATGGCCATTGATGGCACGGGCTTTTTCATTTTGAATGATAACGGCATTGAGTCGTATACCCGCGCCGGTTTATTTGGCTTGGATAAAGATGGTTATGTGGTATCAAACAATAATGCGCGTCTACAGGGTTATGAGGCCAATGGCGATGGTGTTGTGAACGGTGTGCTGGGTGATATTCAAATTCGAATAGGTAATCAACCGCCGGCATTAACTTCGCGTGTTTCTTCTATATTAAATTTGGATGCGTCTGAGTCTGTACTACAAGAATTGGGATCTACTACGAGTACCACTGGCTTAGCGGTAGCCGTTCCCGATGCCGGTATTGCAGATAGCACGGCAACGGTTTTAAGTACCGTGGGGCAAGCCACAACCGCAGGCACACGTACGGCGTTAACGTTTGATAACGGTGGTGTGGATTTATCGGCCGCTGCATTTGTGACCACGCCAGCGGATCCAGGTCCATTCAGTTTTGATATGGATCCATTCGATGGTACTGGTTTGCAAACCATTACCATTGCGGCCGGTGTGATTACAGTGGGTGCCACGCCTACGCAGCATTTACAAAATATTCTAAATGCCATTCAAACCGAATTAGACACAGCGTTTGGCAATAATGAATTTGAAGTGACGACAAATCAGTCGCCATTAACCTCGCCATTAGTGTCACCAACCAACTTACGTATTGAACGTGCCGGCTTTGATGCCACCATAGGCACGAGCTTTTCATTAACCAATGGTGATGCCGGTTTCATTGCCGCCTTTGGTGACCCGGTTGCCGATACCAATTTAACTACGGGTGTTGCCGGTAGTCAGCTGTTTGTGGGCTCCAACCCATTAACCGCCGACTTTAGAAGTATTCCTGGTACCAGTACCACCACGCGCACTACATCTACTCCTCCATTGGCCATGACTGGTTTTGTGGCCGGTGATCATGCGGTATTAGCCTCGTCTATTACTAATGGCGCAAACATTGTAATGGATTTATCCGGCGCAAATTCTTTGGTGTTTGACTTGGAAGTAACCGATGTCTCGGGTACCACTACTACGCAAACCATTACGTTGGATAACACCATACCCGCGGGTAATTTGGCGCAGGTGACTCAAGAAGAAGTGCGTACAGAAATCGCAGTACAAATAGCTGGTGGCGCGTTAGCCGGTTTGGTGAACGTATCTGCAGGTCATCCTATGACGCTGACAGCCAATACAGCAGATAATGGTGACACTATTATCCTGGTGCCCAATGCGGGCAGCGTCAATTACGACTTAAGTAATATTGGTTTTGCAGCGTCCAATCGTACTGCAACCGGTACAGCGGATATTGATGCGAATAATGAATTTCGTATGCAGGTTACCGGCCCTACCGTGGCGGAAGATTCATCACCTTATAACATTGTTATTCCAGCTAATACCTATGCCACGTTAGATGATTTAGCGGCGGCCATTCAAACGGAAATTGATTTGCGTACCGGTGCTAATGGTTTAGCAGGGCGTGTGACGGTAGAAGCCGTGGGAGGACAGTTGGTGTTCACCAATACCGAAGTGGGTGCGGGTTATGGCGTGCAATTTAGCCAGAGTACCGGTTTGGGTGCAGCACAAGGCTTGGCGTCATTAGCAGCACTAGAATTGGATAACCCATCCGTGTTCTTAGGTACCGATGAAATTGATCGTGCTAACTCATTCCGCATTACGTTGACGGTTCCAGCGCCAGATATTGAAGGTCGTTCCGGTACCACCACCATTACATTGGATGAAGAGTACCGTTCTGTGCAACAAGTGGCGGCATCTATTAACCGCCAAATCAGCAGCCTAGATAGTGATGCCTTTATTGGCGTACGTGCCGAAGCGGTTGAGATTGTGCCTAACGTGGTGCCACCGCAATATAAATTACAATTTGTGGCCACAGAAGACGGTGAAGCTTCCACCATTACCGTATCGGATTTCATTGCCTTAGGTGATGATGTCACCGTGGATGAAATGTATGGCTTGATTCAAATCGACGAAGACGATAACAGCTTACTAACTCAAGGTATTGAAGGGGTAAATAACGAATACCCAGCGCAAATCGTGACGCTAACCGATCCTGATGGCAATGAATTGGAAATAGAAACGGAAGAAAACGCCGAGGCCAATGAAATTGCCGCTATTTACAATCGACAAGCGGGTGTCACAGCATCTGCCACCTCGCAAATGATCATACCGTTATCGGGTTACAACAATCCGGGTAATAACATGACGTTGTTTTTAAATGGTCAGGAATTAACCTCTACCAGTTTGCCGGAAATTGCAGAAGAAATTAACAGTCTGGTGGGCTCTACCTTGCCTGGTTTCAATGCAGAATTAAATGATGATGGTGACTTGATTATTAATAACAGCATTGGTCGCGACATTAAAATTGAAATCAGCTCGCCTACTGTGACGGATAGTATCGTGGTGCAGGGTTCGGAGAATGCGGGACCAGTGGTTTTAGGTGGTACAGCCACCGCTGATGTGGCGGCCGTCATCGGCGGTACTGTGGATATTATTTTAAATGAGGGCTATTCCCTTTCTAATCCATTGCCATCGGTATCCGGTATTTTTGGCGCGCTGTCTGCTGATGAGTTTGAAGATTATGTGTTGAACAGTTTTGATCCAGATGATCAAAACACTTACAACCATGCTACCAGTACCACCATTTATGACAGTTTAGGTAACAGTCATATTATGACCCAGTACTTTGTGAAAGAGCCAGTTGATCCAACTCGACCTAATGAAGAAAACATTTGGGCCATGTATGTTCAAATAGACGGGCAAGAAGTGGGGGATCCAGACTCTACTTTGTCTTTCCCAGAAAATTTAGAACCATCACGCTTACGTTATGAATTGTTCTTCAACCCTGACGGTACTTTAGACGAAGATGCAACAGGTGATTTATTTGTCACTAATTGGGACCCAATCAATGAAGATGGCGCGCCAACTGGGGCATTGAAATCTCTTAATGTGCTAGAAGGCGGTTTACCGTTAACCAATCCGCCAACTAACTCTAACTTCCAAATTTTCTTGGATGGCTCAACTCAGTTTGGTAGCCCCTTCAGTGTGGCAGAAGTATCGCAGAACGGTTACACCACAGGTCGTTTAACTGGTCTAGAGATCGATGCGGACGGTTTTATGTTTGCACGATTCACTAACGGTCAAGCGCAAGTATTAGGGCAAGTGGCATTAGCCAGCTTTAAAAATCCAGAAGGATTGGTGCCATTAGGGGACACCTCTTGGGGTGAGTCGTTTGAATCAGGAGGCCCAACCGTGGGTTCACCACGAACCGGCACCTTTGGTAATTTACGTGCATCCGCATTGGAAGACAGTAACGTGGATTTGTCCGAAGAGCTGGTGGGTTTAATCATCGCTCAGCGTAACTTCCAGGCCAGTGCCAAAACCATTGAAACCTCGGATACCGTAACGCAGACCATTATCCAGCTTTAGATAAACTAGGAGTCTGACGTCGGGTGTCGGGCGTCAGACGTACCCAGTAAACAAATGGATTTCTGCCCATGCGGGAGCGACGAAACTATTTCAATGGAAGATAAACGGCAATTCTGGCTAGGGATTGCCGCAATTCCTTTTTCTTGTTTTTGTGAGTAAGCCAATTGTAGATTAATAATTTTAATATCAGTTGATATCGCCAAGACTTTAGCTGTCTCCCGTCTTTCTACTTTCTGTTCGCCTCTAACATTCTCGTTTTACATAAAACTGGCACCCCCTTTGCAATTCCCTAAGTAAGCATTGCGTTTGCCGCTTTTTTTCAAGCCAAACGCTTACGATTTAGGAGGATGTATGGATCGCGCGTTATATATCGCCATGTCCGGCGCCAAACAAAACACACTGGGTCAAACGGCTGAAGCCAATAACCTAGCGAATGTGAGTACCACAGGTTTTCGACGGGATTTCGAACACGCACGCTCAATGCCTGTGTTTGGTGATCATTACCCAACTCGTGCATACGCTATGGAAGAGCGCCCTGCCAGTGATTTTAATCCAGGCACGTTAGTTTACACCGGACGCGATTTAGACATTGCCGTGGATAACCAAGGTTGGATTGCCGTGCAAGATGCCAACGGCGAAGAAGCCTATACCCGACGCGGCGATCTGCAAGTGGATCCGTTAGGCCGATTAATTAATGGTGAAGGCTTGCAGGTTATGGGTGTAGGAGGGCCTTTGGTGGTGCCCCCATATGAAAAGTTAGAAATAGCATCTGACGGTACCATTTCTATTCAAGCCCTAGGGGAAGAGCCGGCAGTGGTCGCGGATGTAGAACGGGTGAAATTAGTTTTGCCGGATTTAACGCAAATGGAAAAAGGCGAAGACGGT
The DNA here is from genome assembly GCA_041546605.1 of Bermanella sp. Classification (GTDB taxonomy): domain Bacteria; phylum Pseudomonadota; class Gammaproteobacteria; order Pseudomonadales; family Oceanobacteraceae; genus Bermanella. The sequence goes on along the minus strand of JBFEWA010000048.1, from coordinate 63 downwards.
TTGTTCCGTCTGCGTGATCAACAACCAGGGCAAGTGCAAGCTTTAGATGCCACAGTACGAGTG
>JBFEWA010000439.1:0-2295 GCA_041546605.1 Bermanella sp. | reverse complement strand
CGGGAAAGGTAATCATCTAGGTATTTAACGTAGGCTTTTTGCGAGGCGAAGCTGGCTTGCTCTCCCCAGCGCTCATTCACTTGATCACTAAAAAACGCATATTCAAGCAACAACGCCTGCACGTCTTCGGGCAATAACGCGAAATTTTCAGGTAAGACAGAACCACTGCCTTTCGCATAAAGCGCAAGGCATAAGCCAATGGCCACACTACTGTATTGATACCAACGCACGTTTCACCTTACCTCTTCACTTCCGTCTTGGTTTATACCATAAAAAAAACCCTAGGGGGCACCTAGGGTTTTCGAGACGAGCGCGTTAGTTATTAACGGGCTTCGCGGCGTAACGCTGAAGAGCTGAAGTCGCGGGTTTCAAAATTCACATTCATATTGATTGGCGAACGTTCATTATCTAAGCCTTCTGCAAAGTAACGACCATCTTCAAGGTCATAGGTCACTTCTAAAGTGGAGTAAACCATAGGCACTTGATAGTAGTTGATAGTGTGAGCTTCGGTTACTTGAACGAGCTTACCGTCTTCATTGAATTCTTCTGCCAACACAATTTGCCAAGTATCTTCATCAAAGTAGTAACGACGTTTGGTGTAGATATGGCTCATACCGGTACGAATGGTGGCTTCTACTACCCATACGCGGTGTGGTTCATAACGCACAAGATCTGGGTTGATGAAATCTTTTTTGGCAATGTCAGAAATCTTTAAATTACCACTGTGCAGTTTATAAGCATTGTACGGGATGTATTTTTCTTGCTTACCTTTAAGGGTCCAGTCGTAAAGATTCGGCGCACCGTTAAACATATCCACTTGGTCGATGGTACGAATGCCATTACTGTCGATATCGGATGTGTCATAGGCTAAGTCTGGGGTACGACGCACACGACGTTGACCTGGCATATAAATCCAAGACTTACGTGGAGAACGAACTTGGTCCAAGGTCTCATGTACCAAGGTCATTTGGCCTGCCATCTTAGCTGGAGATAATGTCTTACGCTTAAGATAGAAAATCTTGTTCTCAATCTCAGGCAAGGTCACGCCAGGCTGAGAGTAAGTGAAGAAATACTGATATTCACGAGTGGTGATACCTTGATCCCCTGACTCAGTGGTATTCAATGTGGAAGACACATACTCCCAGCTTAAACCACGATAACGCAGAGTGTGATTCCACAGTACTTCCGCACCGTCTTTAGGAATCGGGAATGGGCTCGCCATAATGGTGTTGGTCACACCCGTACCATAAGGCTGTAACTCAGCGGTTAGGGCATTCTTTTTCACAGCATCATATACAAACTGAGGGTAAGCGGCGCTACGACGACTTGGATACACATTAATGCTGTATTCTGGATGACGCTTTAACAATTCAATCTGACCCTGAGTCAAAGTGTCTTTGTATTTCTGCCAATTATTCGCTGTGATCACATGCATAACGCGATCTCGAGAATATGGATCTGGATGGAATTGGCCTTCGTCATACCCCGCAACCGGTTGCGTGATACCACCGGTCCACGCTGGAATACTGCCACTGACATTACCGGCTTTTTCTGCCCCCATGGGAGTCAGATCTGCGCCCAAACGAGCGGCCTGTTGTGGGGAAACCTTAGCCCAAGAAGTGGACGATACAAGCACTGTTAGCAAGAGTGCTGAAAATTGAATAACGCGGTTCACAATCGCTCCTTTATTATATTTGTATCCACCATATTGATTTGGAATATGGCCGATATTGACGCAATTTTTGTGGGCACACTTTAACACACTTAATCCAAAAGGATTAGACCTGTAACGCATAATTCGAGCAATCCCTCACCTAAAAACAAAGAACAAACGTACCAATTAAGATAAGCAAGTACTCACATTCAAATAAGAGTTATGAAGACTAGAAGTGATAAAGTGCACTGGTTGCCACATCCTTAGCGACCTCTTCCCCTTGTAATACTTTTAAAATGCTCAAAGCCAATTGTGCAGCCGTGGCAGGCCCTTGACTGGTGATAATATGACCATCTATTACCACTGGATCATCGCAATATTCAGAAATAGCCTCCCTTAAACTGGGGAAACCAGTGGCTTTGCGACCCTGCAAAATCCCCAAAGGTGCCAATACCACAGCAGGTGCGGCACAAATGGCGGCGATCCACTGCCGCTTTTCATGGCGAGTATTAAGCAAAGCAGCGAGTGCTTTACTGGCCGCTTGGTTATGCGCACCAAGATTCCCCCCAGGACAAACCAGCACATCGAAGTCGTCCTCCACATCCGCCAGCAACGCATCCGCCGTTAACACCAAGCCACGG
>JBFEWA010000278.1:0-4581 GCA_041546605.1 Bermanella sp. | reverse complement strand
CTTTTGAATTATTTTCACAAAAGTGATCATATTGGTTTATCTAAACGCCATACAATCCAGCAAGAAATCCACTATGGGATTGATGGTAATTGTTTCTATATGGAGTACCAGCCAATTGTTAATGCTCAGACTGGGGCTGTCAGCAGCTTTGAAGCCTTAGTTCGTTTGAAAGATAGGCAGGGCAATAATATCCCTCCTACTGATTTCATTGAAATCGCTGAAGAATCTGAAGACATAATACGAATTGGGGACATGATTCTGGAATCTGTTTGTGAGGCATTGCAGTACTGGCATAAAACATATCCTGACTTGGTAAAACCAGTCGCGGTGAATTTATCACATCGTCAGCTTATCTTAACGGACCTTCCTGTATGCATAGAGGAGAAGCTTAATCGTTATTCTATACCTGCAAATCTGTTGCAATTAGAAGTCACAGAAAGCGGCCTGCTTGTCAATTTAGAAAAAGCGATTGAAAATATTAGTGCTATAGCGAAGTTAGGCGTAACGTTTTCATTGGATGATTTTGGTACTGGGTATAGCTCCTTATCCTATCTTCAAAAATTGGATGTCGTTAAATTAAAGCTAGATAAAAGCTTTATTGATGATATTTGTGATAATCGAAGTGATTACGTACTGGTTCGAGCGATTATTTCTTTATCTCATGAGTTAGAAAAGAAAGTAGTTGCAGAGGGGGTTGAAAATTCCGACCAGCTAGCGCTGCTTACAAAGCATCACTGCGATTACATACAAGGTTATTATTTTAGTCGTCCAATTGGATTTGATGGTGTAGAGGCCTTGTTTAAAGCAGGTACTGATGTTGTTACACCAAAGCACTAATTGCTAAGGGTGATACCCATTCATCTTTCTTTGTTGGCGAAGCTGATTTACCCTAGCTACTTTTTAGCTTGGCACTAGCTTATGCTCAATCGTGAGTTTTATCGTCGAGGCCCAAATCATCAGCTGGGGCAAGAAGCGAGTTTTCCATTAATTCGTCAGCGCTTTGATTTTCGCAGTATCCAAATAGGTAAGTGGGTAAAAGAAGCGGAGAAGCAAAAAGCAGCCCCCTTATTTTATGATGCTTTGTGTGATCTCATGACCATTTTAGGTGGCACTGAGGATTTGATCTCTCTGCGTGGCACCCTAGCACTTCAATATGGTTGTGGTGGGCAGCCGGGTGTCATGGCCCACTATGAACCCAGTACGCGCAGTTTTGCCTTGGCAAAAAATGCAGGTCCGGGCAGTATCGCTCATGAGTGGTTTCATGGCTTTGATCATTACATTGCGCAAAAAGCGTTTAATTCTAGTGATCAAGATGTCTTTGCCAGTGAAGCTTGGCTGGAAGATCAAACGTTAATCCCACATCCGTTAAATGACGCCTTGGCCCTGTGTTATCAAACTATCATTTTAAATGAAGCCGGTGATGGCCCTAGCGACTACTTTCAGCGCAGTGCAGCAGTGGACAAGCAATTAAAGCAATATTATTTCAGCAAGCCCGAGGAGTTATGCGCCCGCGCATTTGAAGCCTTTGTTCAAGATGCGGTAATAAAAAATAACTTTTTGGTGAAGGGCACAAAAGAATCAGATGAAGCAAAGCTAGGCTTGTATCCAAAGGGTGTTCATCGTGAAACGATCAATCATATGTTCAAGAGTTACTTTCACCAACTAGGTGCCGCATTAAAGCGGCAGCAGCAAGTGAGCTAGTGTTTTCATATATTTTATTGGAATAACGACTACGTAAAAAAACATATTGTGATCAGTAGAGCCAGTAAATACAGGCTTATGCGCGTGATGATTTAAGATTCACTTACAAAGACTTACAACTCTCATTTCCTACCCCCTAATGTATATACCATCTGAGATAGTCAGCACTTAGAATGCGGCAAAATTGGGTAGGCATGATTTTATCTCTTGCCCAAGTCTGCATCCTTGCAGGCAAACAGCGTTCACTTCAACTTGACGAATAAAAAAGACAATAACGTGCAGTGAGTAACACTAAGCACACAGGAATGCAGTATCGCGCTCTCAGATGGAATGGATTGAGAGGTGATTATTAATGGGTAGTAAAAACGTATGGTAACCACGAGCCACGAAAAGGTTTTAAGTCTTCGCGACATTGTTTTGTTCACCGTGTCGGGCATATTATTGGTGGATTTTGTGGCGGTGGCCACGTCATTGGGTAGTAACACCATGTTCTGGTGGCCCGTCTTTATGATTATTTTCTTTATCCCTGTTGGATTAATGACAGCAGAATTGGGTTCTCGTTTCCCTGAGCAAGGCGGTATTTATTCTTGGGTGCGTCGTGCGTTTGGCTATCGTTCTGGCTCGCGCATTACTTGGTTTTACTGGGTGAATGTGGCGTTGTGGATGCCATCCATTTATCTAATATTCTCGGGTATTTTAGCGGCCATGTTCTTTCCAGATATGGGATTGTTTGGTCATGTTGTGATTGGTATTGTATTGGCGGTTTTCACTTATGTGATTAACGTGATGAAGTTAAACGATGCTAAATGGATTCCAAATATTGGCGCTTATTTGAAAGCCATCGTATGTATTGCAATTGGCCTTGGTGGTTTGGTTTATGGTGTTAATAACGGGTTTGCGAACGATATCAGTTTAGAGAACTTCACCTCAAATTTGAGTGAGGTGTTTATTTATGCGCCAGTGGTTGTTTATAGCTTGTTAGGGTTTGAATTGGTTTGCGCCAGTGCCGATGAAATGAAAAACCCACGCAAAGACATTCCAAAAGCCATCTTTATTTCAGCACCAATCATTGCATTTGCTTACTTGATTTGCGGTTTAGGAATTTTAGCGGCTGTTCCAGCGGAAGACATTGATGCCATCGATGTGATTGCAAAAACCGTGTTTAATCTATTTGGTGATAGTGGTTTTGGTTTATTCATGGCCTACAGTGTGGGCATCATTACGCTATTATCTTTCTTAGCTAATATCGCTACTTGGACCATGGGTGCAAACCGTACTGTGGCAGAAGCATCTGATGAAGGTGAGTTGCCTAAGATTTTTGGTAAGTTGCATTCTACAAATAAAACTCCAATTGGTGCTGCTGGCTTGACTGCCGTTATCAGTATTGCGGTACAAATTATTTATGGCTTGATGGCTACTAATGCAGAAGATTTGTTCTGGTCCATTTTCAGCTTTAGCGCCATTATCTTTTTGATTCCTTATATCTATATGTGCTTCGCGTTTTTGAAATTACGTGCTGCGTATCCTGCAGAAGAGGGCGTATTCGTTGTACCAGGTGGCAAGTGGTTGGGTAGAATCTTAGCGTGGTTATCTAGCTTTATTCTGTTGGCTACTATAGTGTTTTTTATCTATACACCCGGTGAAGCGATGGACTGGGCGATGGCGTTACCGATTATTATTGGTGTGTTGATCAGCTTGGGGATTGGCGAAATTTTGATTCGCACCGCAGAAAAGAAAAGTCATGTGCAACATGATGAGACAGGTGAGTTAGCACCCAGTGCAAGATAATACAGGGTACTCAAACACTTAATAGAAAGGGGCTGATGCCCCTTTTTTATTGGCTCAAGCAAACTAATAAGGGGTCTAGACGGAGGTGTCTGCTCTGAGTCACGGCTGAGATTGTAGAGATAGTGGCCTAAATGGCTGCAAGCCTAGGCTCTCCCTAGCATCTTGAAGCGAGGTCAGATATGATCTGTCCCCATTAATTCCCCTGTAAATCAGGCTGTTAGGCCAAGCAAGGCTGAGAAATATTTCATGAGTTATCAGGTACTGGCGCGTAAATGGCGCCCACAATTTTTCAAGGACATGGTAGGGCAAGAGCATGTCATGCGCGCCCTTATCAATGCTCTTGATAATCAGCGCCTGCATCATGCTTATTTGTTCACCGGCACCCGTGGTGTGGGTAAGACCACCATTGCGCGTATTTTGGCCAAGTGTTTGAACTGCGAACAGGGCATCACCTCTGAGCCTTGTGGCGAATGCAACAGCTGCCAAGAGATCAGCCAGGGTCGCTTCGTGGACTTGATCGAAGTGGATGCGGCCTCGCGTACCAAGGTAGAAGACACCCGCGAAATTCTGGATAACGTGCAATACGCGCCAACTCGTGGACGTTATAAGGTGTACCTTATCGATGAGGTGCACATGCTTTCTAACTCCAGTTTCAACGCCTTGTTGAAGACACTGGAAGAGCCACCAGAACACGTTAAGTTTCTATTAGCCACTACCGATCCGCAAAAGCTGCCAGCGACCATCTTGAGTCGTTGTTTGCAGTTCAGCCTTAAGAATATGACCCCTGAGCGCATTGTGGGGTATCTGAAAAACATCCTTGGCCAAGAGAATATCCCAGCAGAAGAGCCGGGATTATGGTTATTGGGGCGCGCTGCTGAAGGTAGTATGCGTGACGCGTTGAGTTTGACCGACCAAGCGATTAGTTTTGGCCAAGGACAAATTAAAGAATTAGATGTGGCCAGCATGCTAGGCACAGTGGATCGTGGTCGTGTCTTTCAATTGGCCATTGCCTTAGCTGAAGCAGACGCCGCTACTGCTTTACAGTTAGTGGCGCAAATGGCTGAGCACGCCGTGGATTTCAACAACCTATTG
>JBFEWA010000117.1:0-8454 GCA_041546605.1 Bermanella sp. | reverse complement strand
TGTGCCGCCCTGTGCCTGTTCAAACTTGCCTGGCATGCTGTTATAGGCACCTGTGAAAGCCCCTTTTTCATAACCAAACAAAGTGGACTCCAACATATTTTCTGGAATAGCCGCACAATTGATGGCGACAAATGGTCCACTCTTACGTGGACTGTTTTGATGAATGTAACGGGCTAGCTCTTCTTTACCGGTTCCGCTTTCGCCACTGATTAGCACCGTGGCTTCGCTGTCTGCCACTTGTTTCGCCAGTTTTAATAGCGCACGGCTAGACGGATCTTGCGCCACCGGATCATTTAACTTTCCTGTATCCGCTTGTTGGTGACGAAATTGATTGACCGTCTCCACCAATACATTGACTTCAAATGGCTTAACCAAATAATCCATGGCCCCTTGCTGAATAGCCTGCACCGCTTTTTCCACTTCACCATAAGCCGTCATCAGCACCATAGGAATAGCTGGGTATTGGCTCTTCACATGATTCAGTAAATCAAACCCCGACAAGGCCCCCATGCTAATATCCGACAGAATCATATCCACAGACTGGGTTTTCAAAAACTCAATGGCCGCCTCTGCACTATTGGCCTCATGGGTTTGAATTTTCTGCAACTGTAGAGTATCAACAATGGCATCCCGCAATTGCGAGTCATCTTCAACGATTAGCATTTTAAATTGATTCACTTTCCATCTCCTTGTTTACCGCTTGATGGCTAATGGGAAGTGACATGACAAAACATGCTCCCCCTTGCTCTTGATTGAAAAAGGTTAATTTTCCGTAATGTGCTCGCACCACAGCATTCACCACAGGCAACCCTAAACCAGTGCCATTACTCTTGGTGGTGTAAAACGGTTCCGTCATTTTTTCATAGGCTTGATCGGTCAAACCCGGGCCGTTATCACAAATGGATATGGTGAGATATTGCTTCTCTTGACGCACATGCACATGAATATGGGCTTGTTGAACATGTTCTTCGGCCGCTTCAATGCCGTTTGAAATAAGATTTTGTATGGCACCAATTAAACTTTCTTGATGACATTGAATTTGAACATCACTGATTTCATGAGTGATATTTATTTCAGCTTGATACTGTTTATTTAAAATATGCTTAGCCTCATGAATCAGCTGTAGTAATTCATCTTGCTTCATAAGTTTATTAAGCGGCGCACTGCCGCGAGCGAAAATCAGCATGTCACGCACTTGGGCTTCAATGTTTTTTAATTGACGCCCCAGTTTTTTAGAAAACTTTGAACGCGTGGCAGCATCTAGTTCATCGCTTGCCAAATGCTGGCTATATAACATGGCGCCAGATAACGGAGTGCGTACTTGATGAGCCAAGCTAGCCACCATTTTTCCCATGGCCATGAGACGCTGATGTCGGGCTAGTTTTGCTTGTAATTCACGGGTTTCCGTTTGATCTGTCATTAACACAATTTGGCCCGGTTCATTTTCTAAACCGGATGTTTGAATGCTTAAACGACGACCATTGATTAAAGAGACTTCATGACCATCGTCTTCACGGGGGCGAAAATATTGAGAAATGACCTCCCGCCATAGTGCCCCTTGTAACGATTCGGTATTGAGCATGGCATGGGCGGCGCGATTACTTTCTTGCACTCGACCATTTCCATCCAGCACCACCACACCACCTGGCAATAATTGCAAAAGGCTGTGTAAGCGATCCGCCAAGCGCTCTTTTTCTTTCAACTCTTTCATTCGAGCGGCACTGACTTCCGCCAATTCACCGGATAAAACCTGCACCTGACTTTCCAGTTTGCTGTAGCTGTCAGTAAGCTGTTGCGACATTTGATTAAATAATTCAAATGCTTGACGCAAACCTTCTTTGGGTTGGACTTCTTGAGGACTCTCAATATAAGACGCCATATACTCCACACCTAATCCATAAAAAGAAGCCAAATAAATGGCTAAAACAGTTTTCTATAGGGGTAATGGCAAATAGCGTGCCGCATTATTTTTTAATAATGGGCAGATCTATTAATCACACAAATTCAATAATTGAGTTTTAAAAACAGGCGTAAAGATAGGAATAGTGAGATGGACGGACAAATTCATCTGATATAAAAAAAGCCCTTACGGGCTTTGTGGTTAGACTTAATCGTCAAATTCTTCTGCGTGCTCTTTCTCTTTTCGCTGCAAACCGTATTTACGCATTTTCTCCACCAAGGTGGTTCGACGAATACGCAGTTTTTCAGCGGCTCTGGCAACCACACCACAAGCATCATCCAATGCCTGTTGAATTAAAGAACGCTCAAGATTAGTTAAATAGTCTTTTAAATCAATGCCATTAACCGGCAATAAAGCGGGTGTATCTAAGCCAACCAAACCAGGTTCACTGGGTAGCATAACAGGCTCTTGAAGACGGCTTTCATCCTCATCCCCTTCATCCACATGACGGAATTTTTTCGGCAATTCCGGCACACCAATCACGCCATAAGGATGCAATATAGCTAAGCGTTCTACTAAATTTGCTAATTCTCGAACATTACCATGCCAGTCGTGACGACACAGAGACATGATGGCGGCACTGTTAAAACGAATTGAGCCGCGTTTTTCATTTTCCATACGCGAGATTAATTCATTTAGTAATAATGGAATGTCTTCGCGACGATCTCTTAATGCAGGCACTTCAACTGGGAAGACATTCAAACGATAATATAAATCTTCGCGGAAGGTTTCATCGGCCACCATGGCTTCTAAGTTCTTGTGGGTGGCGGCAATAATACGTACATCGGTTTGTAAGGTTTTGGTGCCACCGACTCGCTCATAGGTTCGTTCTTGCAAGACACGCAACAATTTCACTTGCATATTTAAAGGTAAGTCACCAATTTCATCTAAGAATAAAGTCCCACCTTCTGCCATTTCAAAGCGACCACTACGGGAGGTGATGGCTCCGGTAAAGGCGCCTTTTTCATGGCCAAACAATTCGCTTTCAATTAATTCATTAGGAATAGCACCGCAGTTTACTGGTACAAATGGACCATCTCGACGGGTGCTATGATAATGCAGGTTACGCGCAACCACTTCTTTACCTGTGCCGCTTTCGCCTGTGATTAGCACGGTTACGTTTTTATCCGCCACTTGGTGCATCAATTCACGTACGTATTGGATTTGTCGACTTGTGCCCACTAAAGAACGGAACAATTGTACTGGTCGACGCTCACCACGCACGCGATTGTGAGCAAAATGCTCGCGATAAATTTGAGCTCGATGCAAACTATCTAATAATTTGTTATAGCTTGGAGGCATGCTCACTTGTGCAATGACGGCACGGCGAACATCATCGGATAATTCAGCGGGTAATTCTTCATCACCAACATAAATCATGGGCATGCCTTTGTCCCATTCATTTACATCGTTTAATAAGGTTTCAACGGAGGTTTTATTGGATGAGCCAATAATAAAAGCGACAATATTGCCGGGATCTTCAGTGCTCTTAGCTACTTCGCGCCAAGAAGCAGCATCACTGCTAAATGATTCTTCACCTAAAAAATCCAACAGCACTTGCATGTCATGTCGACGCTGCTCGTTATCATCCACCAACAGGACTTTAATTTCTCGCCACATGGTGCACCCTTACCCCGACTTTTATTGTCATCATTTAGCCACAAACTCGCCGTTAATTTGACTCGTTTCTTCAAGTTAAGTTGATGAGTATGTCTCGGTCAAATAAATGACGAAAAAATATTCTTATTATTATTTCAATGTTGTTTGGATAATATTTTGTCACCCAAACGCCATTAGCTTATTAGTGACAAAAAAAATGTGCGCTGTAAACCATTTTTTTTACTTATTTAATCTATTCTGTTTGGCTAATTAATTGTTTTAAAAGCATTTAATAAAAAAGCACAGTAAAAATAGAGTTTTATAAAAAAAAGGCCATAAAGGCCTTTAGTATAAAATTGGCAATAAATGCCTAAGTTTTTCATACAGATAGATGGTTGTTTTCCACTTTTGTGTCGAATTTTCCTTGGCCTTTTATCTCTTCATAGCTACTGCGAATGCCTTCCCAGCCCGCTTTCACCTCAGATAAAAGTCCCATCACTTCATTAATCATATCTACATCATTTTTACTATTGGCTTCAAATAAGCGTCGAGTCATGTAGTCATACAAACGTTCCAGATTGGCACTGATTTCACCACCGCGTTCATGATCTAACGATTCTTGTAATGCACAAATGATATCGATAGCTCGACCCAGCTTTTCATTTTTCGCGGCATAGTCTTTCTTCTCTATATGGTTTTTCGCCATAGAAAGTCGAGTTAATGCCCCTTCTAATAACAGCTGGATTAATTTATGCGGGTCCGCTTCCATGACCTCAGTTTGCAAACTGACCTGACTGTATTCCTTTGCGCCTTTCGTATACATATATAAACCCTCATTCACTACATCTAAGTCAACGGCACGACTCTCCAGATCTTTAGTGATTCCTACAAAATTAAATTAAACCATTTAGATCAATTACGCCAAACGGAAAGTTTAGGGGGGTCATGCGGCACACTCTTTCCTCTTTTTATAACCTTCAAATCAACCTAAGCCGTTGATATAAATGAATATTTTCTAATGGCACGGCTTGTGCAAAATGCTCAACATTCTATTTATCGCTTTTCTCTAAGCGAAAGGATTGACCTATGGCCTTTGGCAATGAAGCTCATGCAAAGCCTGAAAAACTGAGTCGTAGCAACAGCATTCAGGTAAACGAATTCAAGCACCGCGCTTTTGTGTTATTTGAAGACACATTGCAAGCACAGAATTACGCACAGCGCTCAGCTCAATTAAATGAAGCTCGCGAGCTTATTAATGAAGCTCTCACTATTGCCCCTGCAGAAGGTGATAGTCTTAACCTATTATCGCGTATTGAACTGGAAGCCGGGCAACTGGAGCAAGCCGAAGCCGCCATCAGTAAAGCTATTCATCACCACCCTAAGAATGCCGGTTACTGGTATAGCGCAGGTCATATAGCGTTAGCACAACAAGAGCTATCCAAGGCCGAGTTTGATTTCAGAAAAGCCATTGCACTGGCTCCCTCCCAAACCCGTGCGGAAGTAAGCCTTGCTTACACCATGTTTGAACAGGGTTTAAAAGTCGACGCATTCCAAATGTACCGTCAGTTGGTGAAAACCCACCCAACCGACGTACAAATCCGCACTCGCTTATTAAGCAGCGCACAAGGATTAGTGGCGGATTATTATGATCCAGAACTGGAACAGGATTTAATTACGTATTTAAGCTGGTCAGATTTAAACCTAAATGACCTTTCCCATCTGTGTTGCAGTGTTTTGATTTTTAAATTCCAATTAACTAACCAAGGCAGCGCCGCATCTTTTAATGATATGGCCAACTCCAAGTTATTACTCAGCACCTTGCGTCATACTTTGGTTAAAAATGAATTACTGGAAAAGCTGATTATTGCGTTACGCCAAGAGCTTCTGACCCATGCCAGTAAAAAAGGCCGTCTCATTAATCAATACTTGCCGTTATGTGAAGCCATCTGCCAGTACAGTTTAAATAATGAATTCCTACTACCGTACACCGAAGCGGAACGGGCCATGGTTCACACCTTGAAAACCATGTTAGAGCAGTCTTTAAAACAAAGTGGCTGTACACCTACTGATATCTCCGGTGCCTTGTTACTGTATGCCATGTACGAGTCTTGGTTCAGCATCAGCGAACATGACACTTTGTTTGCTTTCCACAATGACAGCTGGCCTGCCGTGAGTTATGACATCAAACTCAGTCATGATGCCATTTTGTATACGAACAATTTATCCTTTGAGGCCATTACCGAGATTCCTCAAGATCACGCTGTGAAAACACAATATGAGCGATTCCCCTATCCAAGGTGGCAACATTTAGAGAATAAGCGCATTAGCAATTACGGCTCTGCGTTACAGCATCAATTTCCTTGGGCTAATATTCCACAATCGATTTTGCACGGCCCTTTGTCTATCTTAGTGGCAGGATGCGGTACGGGGCGACACGCGGCCAATGTGGCTAAGTATTTTGCTCAAACTCAAGTTACTGCGCTGGATATTAGTGAATCCAGCTTAAATTATGCCGCGAAAAAATCCGCTGAATTGGGCATCCATAATATTGAATTTTACCAAGCGGATTTAACCAAGCTTGAATCCTTCCCACAGCCATTTGATATTGTGGAGTGCTCAGGTGTACTTCATCACATTCGTGACTATCAGGCCGCTTTAAATGGTTTATTACATAATTTAAAACCCAATGGCTTTTTGAAGTTATCCCTGTACAGCAAACGCGCACGTCAGCCGGTATATGAAATTAGAAAGGCTTATCGCCATGGCGGCATCGAAAAAAATGAAAACGATATCCGTGTGCTGCGTCATGTGATTTTTGCCGACCAGGATATCGACAACAAACACCTAATCACTGAGTCCGATGATTTTTACAGCATGAGTGGCGTGGTGGACTTGTTATTACACGAGTATGAAACGGGATTTACACCCAAGGCAATCAAAGCTCTTTGCCAAAGCAATCAATTGATGTTTTTGGGCTTTGCTAATCTAACAACCCAATTAAAACAAAGCTTCAAAGATTTCATTGGCCGTGATTATCGCTTTAACGATCTTGATCAGTGGGAACGCTATGAGCAAGCCCACCCAACCACCTTCTCTGGCATGTACCAATTTTACTGCCAGTATCAACCCAAGCTGAGTTTGAAGTCATAAAAAAAGCCCCATAGGCAAGGGTACCTATGGGGCTTAAACGTCTGGCCAATGATTAGCGCGGAGCACCCATATCTAACCATTCGGCAATTAATTTACGCTCTTGTGGGCTTAGCATATCTTTATGCAGGTCCCACACACCTTGTTTCGCCGCATCCACTTCGATTGGGCGGAACAACCAGTGGTTATGATCCATATCTTCAACAAACACATCAAAGAAGTTTGCACTGCTAATGGCACCGAGTGGATTCATCAATGCTTGACCGTAACAGCTAAAGCAATCGTTTTCTGGCTGCATCACAAATGGTGGCTGCACATAACGACGACAGTGGCTTGCCTTCACTTCACTGAAAGTAGAAGACAGGTACATATAAGTACGGTTGTTATCAAACAAGGCATCGTAAGACGCTAAGCCATTACCTTGCGAACTAAAGTCGCTCAAATCTAAGCTGGTGAAGCCACGATTATCATGACAGTCCACACAGCTGTTACCGGCTTCATCACGCACCACGTTATTCCAAAGTGGTTTAATGTGCTGTTCATAACTTAACAAGGCAACGCAATCGGCACTCATGGATTCTTCACAGGCCACACTAGTAGGCGCTTGCGTATTCAAGGCGTCATAACCTAACTGAATGCGTGCACTTACCGCCAATGGCGCAGGTGTCCAGTAATCTTGGTATTGCATAACCGGCGTCAATTCACCAAATCCGTCAACCGCCGCATACAAGGCTTGAGCCATGGTGTCACCGGCTTGCTGCGCTTGAATCACACTGGCCGCATTAGCGAACGGACCAGCCTGAGCAGCCCCTTGGTTCACGGCATCCGCCCCAAGGTTGCTCAACAAACCATTTAGCTCAAGGTGCTCAGACTCTGCCACTTGCATCCATTGTTGTGGACGTTGCATATAGTGATAAGGGAACTCGCTGGCTGCCATTTGTCCTTTATCATTATTCAATGCTTTCGCCTGCGCATTTACCACTTCGTAAGTGAAAGGCGTGCTGGCTGGCACTTCAAACATCACCGAACCATCCGGCTGAATCGGTGCGTAACCATTTAAAACCGTCTGACCTTCAAGATTTTGCGTGTACACACGTAAGAAACGCTCACTACGCTGATCCATTGGCAAGATCGCTGGGTTCGCCATGTTGCTTTGACCTAGCACACTCATATCTGCGCCGTTCAAGTCATACACTGAGCGAATGTGCACCGTAGTTTTAACCGGTTCTGGCTCCACTGGGTTCTCTAAACAATTCTCAGATTCGTTATAAGTTTCTAACGTATCTTTTAATTGCAAGGCGAACGCACGATTAGTTTCTGACACACTGCAATTCACTAACAAGGTTTCCGCCATCATTAAAGCACTGGCAATTTCTTGAGGCACAAACCCGCCATTGGCTGCATTTAATTTTGCTGTTACCCAATGTTTACCCAAAATAATCCAAGCATCACCACGAGAAGGCTCACCAATCATTTGGTACCAAGTGGTGCCACATAGTTCGGTATTTTCATCCACAGGCCAAGCTTTGCTCTGACTTGGGTTAGCTGCAAAGCGGTTATGGTTTTTCCAGTAACCCTTGCCATAACACATGCCCTCACCCGCCACTGGATCGGTTGGATCGGTTGGATCGGTTGGATCGGTTGGATCGGTTGGATCGGTTGGATCGGTTGGATCAACTGGATCAACTGGATCAACTGGATCAACTGGATCAACTGGATCAACTGGATCTACTGGATCTACTGGATCT
>JBFEWA010000017.1:0-18299 GCA_041546605.1 Bermanella sp. | reverse complement strand
GCTAAACGTATGGGCAGCTAAAATACTACCAGGTGAGTTCTATGTGACTGCCCATGGTGAAATGATTTCTACAGTTCTAGGTTCGTGTATCAGTGCTTGTGTACGAGATGTAAAGTTAGGTATTGGAGGGATGAATCATTTTATGCTACCCATTCAAAATGAACATAGTTCAGAGCAGTGGGGGACTGACGCCAATACCTCTGAGACTCGATATGGTAACTGGGCGAGGGAGTATCTGCTTAATACACTTTATAAACTAGGCTGCAATAAACGTAATTTAGAGGTTAAGTTATTTGGTGGTGGCCAGGTATTAGCCAGTATGACAGATGTTGGTCAACGCAATATTTTATTTGCCTATGATTTTTTACGAAAGGAAGGTTTGAATATTAAAGCCGCAGATGTGGGTGATGTTTTTTCTCGTAAAGTTTTATTTTTCCCTGATACGGGTTCGGTAAAAGTACGCCGTATAACCATGACGAAAAATGAAACTATTATACAGCGTGAGAAAGGCTATCTTGAATCTATTCGTCAGCATAAAGATGACTCAGATATTGAGTTGTTTTAACTAGGTTATCTTATGATTAAAGTATTGATTGTTGATGACTCCATACTGATTAGAAAAGTTCTAACTGAAATTTTTTCGAAGCAATCCGATATCGAAGTGGTAGGAACCGCTGCGGATCCTTATATTGCCCGGGATAAAATTAAGTCTTTAAAGCCAGACGTCATTACACTGGATATCGAAATGCCTAAAATGGATGGCATTACGTTTTTACGTAATCTAATGCGATTACGCCCCATGCCGGTTGTGATGATCTCCACACTCACACAAAAAGGGGCGCCATCAACACTGGAGGCATTAGAAATTGGTGCTGTGGACTATGTGGGCAAACCCAGTGCCGATAAGCCTGAATTATTAGCGGAATACGCTGATGAAATTGTTGAAAAAATTCGCATGGCATCTGTGGCGAATGTGTCCAGGCTTGAAGTGCAAGCCAATCGCAAACCTGTTGTACCAACCAAGGCCCCGATAAAAGCCGGTTTAAATAAAGATGCATTTATTGTGGTGGGGGCATCCACGGGTGGCACCGAGGCTATTCGAGAATTTTTGTGTATGTTGCCACCGGATACGCCACCAATCGTTATTACGCAGCACATTCCTCCGGTGTTTAGTACATCATTTGCGAAGCGTATTGATAGCTTGATACCTCAAACTGTGTGTGAGGCGCAAGATGGCGATAAAATTATGCCAAGTCATATTTATATTGCCCCAGGTGATAAACAGTTTGCCGTTGTGCAAAAGGGCGGCCATTTTTATTGCCATGTTTATGATGGCGAGCGGGTGAATTTGCATAAGCCTTCGGTGGAGGTTTTGTTCGATTCAATAAGCGCAATCCCTTCATTGGCTAAGCGCTCCATTGGTGTGATGCTCACTGGAATGGGGGCAGACGGTGCCAAAGCCATGCTGCGTATGAAGCAAGCTGGCTGCTTCAATATTGTACAAGACAGAGATAGCTCAGTTGTATGGGGGATGCCGGGGGCCGCAGTGGAGTTGGGTGCAGCTGATATGGTATTGCCATTGAACCTTATTGCGACGAATGTGGTGAAACGTTTGAAGAAGACATAGTAAGGAAATATGTCGGGAAACTTTACTAAGTGTTTTTTTATGAACTATGCTCAATTGAGAGTAGTTTGATCATGACAGGGATAAAAAGAGGTATGACATGCCAATAAATACTTCGGTCAAAGGGGATGAGTTGACAGTTGGAGTAGAAGGACGCTTTGACTTCAGTGCTCATCAGGACTTTCGCGATGCCTATGAAGAGGCCGGTGCGGGAATTAGTCATTACATCATTGATATGGCCAAAGCCACCTATTTAGACAGCTCTGCCCTGGGTATGCTGCTTTTGCTGCGAGACCATGCGGGTGGAGATAGTGCTAATGTACGCATTACCAATTGTAATGCGGATGTGAGGAAGATTTTGACCATTTCCAACTTCGAACAACTTTTCACCATAGATTAATGGGTGTGGACTGGGGTCGGCCATGGATGCAAGACCACTGAAAATCCTAGTTGCGGATGATAACCAGTCAGACCGAATGATCTTGTGCGCCATCGTTAAAAAAATGGGGCACGATGTATGCGAAGCGACTGATGGTAATGAGGCCATCGATCAGTTTAAGCAGCAAAACCCAGACATTATCCTACTCGATGTTCTTATGCCCAACCTCAATGGGCAGCAAGCCGCCAGAGAAATTAAAAAACTGGCTGGCGAAGACATGGTTCCCATTCTTTTCCTAACGTCATTACAAGACGCATCCGACCTTGCTGCTTGCTTAGAAAGCGGTGGGGATGATTTTATTTCCAAGCCTTACAATAAAATCATACTGCAAGCCAAGATAAATGCATTTAGTCGCATGTTGAAAATGCATACTACATTACAGCAGCAACGTGATGTCATCAGTGAAAACAACGAACATATGAAACATGAGCAGCAGGTGGCTCGTGCTGTTTATGATAATGTGGCTCATAGTGGTTGCTTAGACTTACCCAATATCAAATATTTACTCTCGCCATTTTCCATTTTTAATGGGGATGTACTTCTGGCAGCACGACGTCCATCTGGCAGTATTCATATTTTGCTAGGGGACTTTACTGGCCATGGATTACCTGCGGCCATAGGGGCTATGCCATTAGCTGAAATATTTTATGGTATGACCGCCAAAGGTTTTTTGATGGCGGATATTCTGCGTGAAATTAACATTAAGCTTAAAAATATTTTACCAGTTGGTTATTTTTGCTGCACTTGCATGCTTAATTTGAGTTTTCGCAGACAAGAATTAGAAGTTTGGATGGGCGGTCTACCTGATTATGGTTTGTATAGACATAAAACCGGAGAAGTGGAACGGGTTAAATCCAATCATTTGCCACTAGGGGTGCTGTCTACTCAAGCATTTGATGCGTCAACCAAGCGATTTGAATTTCTACCTGGTGATAAATTTTATATGTGGTCTGATGGGATCATTGAAGCACGCAATTCAGAAGGGGAGTTATTTGGTGAATCTCGCTTGTTCTCTGTGTTTGATCAGGGTGAAAGTGAGTCATTTTTTGATAATATCTTAACCTCGGTCAATCAATTTGTGGGTGAAAGCGGCAAAGATGATGATACCACTCTATTAGAACTATCTATGGTGGATGAATCTGTCATTGGAAAAGTGGATATCGATTTATCCAGCGGTGCGATTACAGGCCCAACCGATTGGCGTATGGAATATACCCTAAGAAATGAAACCTTAAAGACGTTTAACCCACTACCTATCATGCTGAATATGCTCAATGATGTACCGGCTTTAAGGCACATGAGTGGTCAACTTTATACCTTGATGGCTGAGCTGTTTTCAAATGCCTTTGAACATGGTGTATTAGGGCTAAGTTCGGATTTAAAAGATGGGGCCGAAGGATTCGCCGAATATTATCGCCAGCGCACTCAAGCCATGAGTGAATTGAAGGATGCCTATGTGAGGTTTAATTTTGATTTGAAACCCACTGAGAAAGGGGGATGTCTCAATGTTATGGTGGAAGATAGCGGTAACGGGTTTGATTATAAAAATATTAAATCCAAGGACGCATCTAATTTGGCCTATTCTGGCCGTGGAATTCCACTGATACAGAGTTTGTGTGATAGTCTTACTTTTCTGGGTAAGGGAAATAAAGTTCAAGTAAGTTTGTGTTGGCAAGCACAGCCTGAGGAGTAATCGTATGTCACATCTTAATCTGGCACAGATACAAGAGCTTAAAGAGGTGATGGAAGAAGCATTCGATGATCTTGTAATGACCTATTTACAAGACAGTGATACAAAAATTAAAACATTGAAAAAAGCCATTCATGCTCAAGACAGTACGCAAATCGCAGAAGTGGCCCATAGCTTAAAAGGTTCCAGTGCGAATATTTGTGCCGAGGCTTTGTCGTCTATGTTTAAAAAAATAGAAGACGCTGCACGCATTGAAGAGCTTGATCAAGTCCCTTATGTGTATGATCAAATTTTAGAAGAATACACACACGTTAAAACTCAGCTACAACAAGTTAAATAAATTCCTCAAATTGGCCTGAGCATTGCAATTTCCCCGTATCAACTAATGATATGGGTGTATTTATGCCAGGGTTACCATTTTTCAGTTTTGTTTCTACGCCTCCGCAAGGTGCGAACACATCCCCTCTGACCAGTACTAATGCTAGTGAAAACAACACGTTAAGCCAGTATGGTGGCTTGCAAGGTCTTCCCAATGAAACAGGAAAAGATGAGCAAGCTTCATCGTTTTGGCAATATTTCCAAGCGGCAAATCAATTAACACCTTTGCCACAGGGGCAAGATCTTGCCGCAGACATGATGCCAGAGAATATGACAGACAATTTCTCTGAACTTTTAATTACACCGATTGAACATACTCAATCAATCCCTGTTGCAATGGATGGCACAGATGAATTAATGGGGGATTTGATTGAAGTCGAAGAGATCAATATTGAAGACGTGAATTATGATGTGTTGATGGACCCCATGTATTCACCACAAACCTTATCGGATGCCGAATTAGATGATGCATCACCTCAAGGGTTGCAGTATCTCGAATCCTTGCGACGAGCTCAGCCCCACGTGCAAACCATGACGGCTCAAACATCAGGCGCTGATGCAGAACTCGATGAGTTAGCCTCTCAGATAGCAGCCCCAGTATTAAATGGCACGCAAGCGAAACCTGCGGCAACAGCACAAGTGCTCACACCTCCTGTTAACCCAAATCCAGTACCAGAAGAAATGATGGTGCAGGCGGCACAAGTGGGGCCACAAATGGTGAAAATGGATGGGCAATCGAAGACCATAAATTTGGATGAGCTTGGGTTAGAGCCACTAGCAGAAGAAGTAGACGTGGCTTCTATACATGAAGCCCCTAAAACCTTAACTGTACAAAAAGACGGGGTAAGCCCAGCAAACATTCAAGTTGAGGTTGCAACCAGTCAAGAATCAAAACTGCAAATACCAACCGATGGTTTATTACATCAAGCTAAAGCCCCAGATACGCCTGCCAAATCGTTGGCGTTAGAGACTCCGCAAGCACAAACACAAAGTGTGCAAGAAAAGGTAAACGCAAGCTTCAATAAATTGGATGTGCCACCACAAAATCCACAATGGAACGATCATGTGGCCAAGCGCATTGCCATTATGGCCAGTGAGGGCATGCAAAGCGCTCGTATTCAGTTGGACCCACCTGAACTAGGGTCGTTAGAGATCAAAATTAAAGTCCAGCATGATCAAGTCAGTGTGGCCTTTGGTAGTAACAATCAAATGGTACGTGAAGCACTGGATGCGCAAACCCCACGCTTGCGTGAATTGCTAGAACAACAAGGGGTTGATCTTGTGGATGTGAATGTATCAGAGCAAGGACAGCAGAGTGATAGTGGTCGAGAGGAATGGGGTGAACAAGGAGACGTATTAGTGGATGGTGAACAGGGTGAGATGGATGAATCTTTCCAGTCTGAATCACAAGTACTATCAAGTGATTCCTTGGTAGATTACTTCGCTTAATCGTTAACCTCTCTTTAGCCCGCTGCGCTATTCAGCGGGCATCCTCTTGTTTATCACATTCTTGACTACACTTAGTTCTTATAGGCGCTTGCAAAATGGCGGGAATGACCCTGAAAACCAGGGGATGTCGTGGCATAGGGCTTGCAGAATGGATAAAAGCATCAAAAAGGTGACGCAATGGCGACTGAAAAAGAACTGCAACTTGACGCAGTGACCGAACCTAAGAGCAACAAGAAATTAATCATCATTATTGTGGCGGCTGTATTGGTGGTTGCGATTGGTGTGGCGGCAGCTTTGTTACTCATGGGTGGGGATGACGCGCCGGCAGAAGAAGAAATAGCAGAAGGTGAAGTGGTAGAAGAAGCGGCACCGACAGCAGGACCAGCTATTTACATCAAGTTTAAACCCGAATTTATCGTGAATTATCAAGTGGGGCCGCGTCAGCGTTATTTGCAAATTTATATGGAGGCCATGACTCGTAACCCAGCCATAGCCGAAGCATTAGAAATGCACACCCCAATGATTCGCAGCGCCATTATTTCTTTGTTAAGCCAGCAGTCGTTTGAGCATTTACGTACAGCAGAAGGCAGAGCGGATGTACGCGATAAATTGAAAGAAGAAATACAACGTTTGCTGAGTCAAGAAACGGGTGTCGAAGGTGGTTTAGAAGAAATTTTATTTACCAACTATGTCATGCAGTAAATGACCAGTTGATTTTTGTTGCAATGTTGAAGGTCCCTGACTCGTGCAAGATCTATTAAGCCAAGACGAAATTGATGCCCTGTTACACGGGGTAGACGATGGTGACATAGAACCAGAAGATCCCGGTGATGGTCATGGCGTCAAATCCTATGACCTCTCCAGTCAAGATCGTATTGTGCGTGGGCGTATGCCCACCTTGGAAATGATCAACGAACGTTTTGCTCGTTACACCCGTATTTCCATGTTTAACTTTTTGCGTCGTAGTGCCGATGTGGCCAGTGGCGGTATCCAAATCATGAAGTTTGGTGAATATATTCACACGCTTTATGTACCTACCTCATTAAATATGGTGAAGGCTCGTCCGTTACGGGGTACGGCCTTATTTATTCTTGATGCCAAACTGGTGTTCAAATTAGTTGATAACTTTTTTGGCGGTGATGGCCGTCACGCGAAGATTGAAGGCCGTGAATTCACACCTACAGAATTGCGAGTCGTGCAATTAATTCTAGGCACCGTATTTAAAGATATGAAAGAAGCTTGGCATGCGGTGATGCCTTTGGACTTTGAATATTATGGCAGTGAAGTGAACCCTGCCATGGCCAATATCGTGAGCCCCAGCGAAGTGGTGGTGGTGAGTTCATTTCATATCGAGCTGGACGGTGGCGGTGGTGACCTACATGTAGCATTACCATATTCCATGATTGAACCCATACGTGAAGTGTTGGATGCCGGTGTGCAATCCGATGTGGACGAAGTGGATGAAAGATGGGTGCATTCTTTGCAAGAGGATATACAAAACGCCAAAGTTCCGGTTCATGGCACAGTGGTTGAGCGGGAAATATCTCTTAGAGAAGTGGCTGCGTTTAAAACCGGAGATGTGGTGCCAATCGAATTGCCAGAAGATTTTATATTGCAAGCTAATGGTACGCCTATCTTCCGCGGGCAGCTTGGGGTATCCAATGATCAATTGGCAGTAAAAATAAAAGAGCCAATAAAGCGTAAAGTGAATAACAATCGTAGTGACGGGTTGCCAGTATGAGCGATGATGAAGAAAACACCACAGATGAAACCACAGAGCCAACCGATGGTGATCCAACAGAAGGAGAGTCTTCTGTTGATGTGGATGCATTGGCCGATGAAGTGGCAGATGGCGTAGAGGAAGCGGGTGGCGACGATGAGGCGCTAGCAGACGAATGGGCTGCAGCCATGGAAGAAGCGGGTGAAACCGGTGACGATGGCGACGAAGTTCAACCTGCCCCTATGGAAGATTTCGTAGATGATGTTCCTCCAAAGGAAATTGATAAAAATACACCTGAACTGGATGTAATTTTAGATATTCCGGTCGTGATTTCTATGGAAGTAGGTAATACCCAGATTCCCATTCGAAACTTATTGCAATTGAACCAAGGCTCCGTAATCGAACTGGACCGGTTGGCTGGTGAACCTTTGGATGTATTGGTAAACGGTACCTTAATCGCTCATGGGGAAGTGGTGATGGTAAACGATAAATTTGGTATTCGTCTGACGGATGTAATCAGTCAAGCCGAGCGTATACAGCGTTTACGCTAAATAAAGCCCCACATACTTTCTAAAAATAACAAAAGAGTAGCGCTATGATTTTAGTCTCTGCGCAAGCGCTGGCCCAAGCGGAATCAGTGCCGGCTTTAGCTGCCCCTATGACCAGCAGCCAAGATCAATTGATACAGGTATGTTTGGCTTTAATGGCTGTACTTGCATTAATTTATGCTTTGGCTTGGTTTGTAAAACGTAAACAGGGTGTTCATGGTATGGGAAATCTTGCCATGAAAACCGTTGCTGTTTTGCCTATGGGAGTTAAAGAGAAAATCATTCTAGTAGAAGTAGGCGGAAAACAAATTCTACTAGGTATGACACCTTCTAATATCAATACGCTAGCAACGTTTGACGAACCCATCATATCAACACAAGCCCAATCCTCTGTTTCGTTTGCGCAAAAATTAAAAGATATACTGCATCAGCAAAATTCTACGACAGAACCTAGTGCAACAGAATCCACTACAAAAGAAACAACTAAAGCAGAGCCTAAGGTGAAAAATGATGAGTGCTAAGCAGTCACTAATGATGTTGTCATTGTTACTGTTGAGTGCCTCCACCTTGGCAGAAGATAAATTTGGCATCCCAGCGGTTACTCTGGTAACAGAGCCTGATGGCAGTGGTCGCTATTCGGTGACCATCCAAATCCTTGCCATCATGTCCATGCTCACCATCCTGCCAACGCTCATCATAATGATGACGTCGTTTACGCGGATTATTGTGGTGTTTGCTATCTTGCGACAGGCATTGGGTTTACAACAAACGCCATCTAACCAAATTCTATTAGGTTTGGCGTTGTTTTTATCTATGTTCATTATGATGCCGGTATTTAAAGTCATGAATGAAACAGCTATCCAGCCTTATATTAACGAAAAAATCATGCCGCTAGAGGCACTGGAAAAAGCCACTATTCCGTTACGGGAGTTTATGTTGGCACAAGTGCGTGAGGATGATCTGACCTTGTTTGTGCGCTTGTCTGGTGAAAAAAATATCCAATCTGCGTCTGAAACCCCATTGCATATTCTTATCCCGGCTTTTGTTACCAGTGAATTAAAAACCGCATTTCAAATGGGATTTATGTTGTTTATTCCGTTTTTAATTATTGATTTGGTGGTGGCCAGTGTGTTGATGGCCATGGGTATGATGATGTTATCCCCCATTATTATTTCATTGCCATTTAAAATCATGCTGTTTGTATTGGTAGATGGCTGGGCCATGGTGATTGGCACGTTAGCGGCAAGTTACGGGTTTTAGAGGTGACACATGGGTATTGAATATTTAGGTGACTTCTTAAGAGAAGGCTTGTTCGTGGTGATCATGGTGGTGGCTGTGATATTGGTGCCTGGCTTACTCGTGGGTTTAATTGTTGCCACATTCCAAGCGGCCACACAAATTAACGAACAAACCTTAAGCTTTCTTCCACGTTTAGTGATTACGCTTTTGTGCATTTTATTTTTTGGTCCTTGGATCATTAATAAAATAGTCAGCTATGCACAAAATCTTTATATGAATATACCTTACTTGATTAATTGACGTCATGGAATCTGGCCTAGGTTTTATTTTAAATTTAGATAGTGCTGAAATTTCCAGTTGGATCAGTCGCTATCTTTGGCCATTTACCCGTATAGCGGGCTTTTTCATGGTGATGCCATTATTTGGTACTCGCTTGGTGACACAGAGAGTACGTTTGTATTTGGCTTTATTTACCACGTTAGTGATCACACCTGTTTTGCCTCCCATGCCTGTCATTGATGCCTTGAGCGTGCAAACCATGATTATCATTGCTCAGCAATTATTAATTGGTATCGCTTTGGCATTTGTGCTGGAAATCTTAATGCATGTTTTCATTATGTCTGGGCAAATGGTGGCCATGCAGACTGGCTTGGGCATGGCCATGATGGTGGACCCATCAAACGGGATCAACGTGGCGGTGGTGGCACAATGGTTTTTGATTTTCGTGAATCTCTTATTCTTATCTCTAAATGGACATTTGGTGGCCATTGAAATCATGGCGGATAGCTTTTTTACCATGCCTGTGGGTGTGGGCACATTGTCGACGAATACCTTGTTTGAAATTGCACGCATTGCCCAGTGGATGTTCAGTGCTGCATTGGTGTTGGCGCTGCCTGCGGTTGCGGCCATGCTCGTGGTGAACATTGCATTTGGTGTGATGGCTCGATTAGCACCGCAATTGAATATTTTTGCTGTGGGTTTTCCGGTGACCATGATGTTGGGTTTGATTGTTTTATGGATTACATTTTCTGGTTATGGCGATAAGTTTGCTGGATTAATGTCTCAGATTTTTCAATTCATGCGCAGCTATTCTTTATAGCTCACTAAATAGGCGTTGTTGTGGCAGAAGGCGATAACAGTCAAGAAAAGACGGAGGAACCCACGGCCAAGCGCTTACAAAAAGCGCGTGAAGATGGCCAGATTCCCCGATCAAAAGAACTCAGTACCTCCCTTGTGTTAATTGTAGGGGCGTTATCCCTTTGGGTGTTTGGGGGCTTTATAGCCTCTGGAGCCGAAAAGATCTTCCGTTCGAATTTTGCTATTGAACGTGAAGCATTATTTGATGATAAGCAGCTAGCGATTCACCTTAGCGCGGCCATGTTAGAAGCCATTCTATCTATTTCCCCTGTGATGATTGCTCTTATAATTTCCGCCATTCTTGGCCCATTGGCATTAGGTGGTTGGATGTTTAGTGGTAAATCCCTATTGCCGAAGTTAAGTCGAATCAGTCCTCTAGCTGGACTCAAGCGTATGTTTGGTATGAAAAGCTTGGTGGAGCTTTTAAAGAGTTGGGCCAAGGTCATCGTCATTGGTGTGTGCACCATTCTATTATTTTTCGCTTTAGAAAATTCCATTTTATATTTGAATCGTGAAAGCGATCGTCAAGCCATTATGCATGCCATGGATTTAGTCATGATGGGCGCATTGGCATTGGCCATTAGTACGTTGTTAATTAGTGTGATTGATGTGCCATTTCAAATTTATGATTTCACTAAAAAAATGAAAATGAGCTTGCAAGAGGTTAAAGACGAACATAAAGAAACCGAAGGTAAACCCGAAGTTAAACAACGCATTCGTCGCTTGCAGTATGAAATGAGCCAGCGTCGTATGATGCAAGATGTACCCGATGCCGATGTGGTCATCACCAATCCCACTCATTATGCGGTGGCATTGAAATATCACAGTGAAGGTATGGAAGCGCCCATTCTTGTGGCCAAAGGGATTGATGAAGTGGCGTTAAAAATTCGAGAAATTGCCAAGGCCCATAATGTCCCTATTGTTGAGTCCCCAGCCTTAGCTCGTTCGGTGTATACCTATACGCGAGTGGGTAAAGAGATTCCAGAAGGGTTGTACGTGGCCATCGCTCAAGTGTTGGCTTATGTGTATCAACTCAATCAATATTTCAAAGGACTCGGGCCAAAACCGAAGCAGCCACCATTCCCTGTGCCGCCAGACTTAAGAGCCTAAGCTTCATTCAAATGTTTTTTCATCATAATGTGTTCGACGCTATTGTGCGTAAAAATATCCGATGCGGTGTTGTAGCCTAACGCCTCATAAAACCCTTGGGCTGTGATACGTGCCGCTAATTGTATGTGTTGGCAAGCTTGAGTCTTTAAGTGTTCCTCCATGGTTTGCATCAAACGCTTACCTAAACCGAGGCCTTGCAGAACGTTTATGATGGCCATTTGTCGAATCTGATATGTGTTATTTGGCTCTGTGAGTTTGGCAGCACTCACACAACCAACTAGTTTGTTATCCACAAAAGCACCTAGATGCCATTGATCATGGTCTTGTTTCGTATCTTCTTGGCTTAAACGCAGACCCAGTGGGCGGCGTAATATGTCATCTCTAATCTTGCACGCGGCTTGGTATTCAAGGGAAGGGACGTCAATCAACCTTAGGGTGATGGCGTGATCTGACAAGGTTTCCATGATGCTTATTCTCTTAAGTTATGGGAGGGTGCAGCGTGATATAAAACTAGATGAAGCGATTCTAACCCTCTTGGTTTTCTGGCCATATTCTTGCACTAACCCCACTAGCGTCAAAAATATTCAATGTTGTTGGGATGACCATGGCTGTAAACCGCGCAAGCTTACCACAAATTAATTTTCGTCAAGTTTTACTCCAAGGGAAATCCCTGCTAGCTGGTAATCTAGGTGTGCCCATCATGTTGATGGTGCTGCTGGGCATGATGACCTTGCCGGTTCCTACCTTTTTATTGGATGTCTTCTTTACCTTCAATATTGCATTGGCCATCGTCGTGTTAATGGTGAGTATCTATGCCGGACGTCCATTGGATTTCGCTATTTTTCCTAGTGTGTTGTTGGTGGCGACTTTATTGCGTTTAGCACTGAACGTGGCATCCACGCGAGTGGTGTTATTAGAAGGTCATGAAGGGGGCGCAGCAGCCGGTAAAGTGATCGAAGCTTTCGGTGAAGTATTAGTTGGCGGTAATTACGCCGTGGGCTTAGTGGTGTTTTTGATTTTAATGATTATTAACTTTGTGGTGGTGACCAAGGGTGCAGGGCGCGTATCTGAAGTGAGCGCTCGTTTCACCTTGGATGCCATGCCTGGTAAACAAATGGCCATTGATGCGGATCTGAACGCAGGTTTGATTGATGCCGATACCGCCAAACAACGTCGTAAAGATGTGGCCAACGAAGCGGATTTTTATGGCTCTATGGATGGTGCCAGTAAATTTGTAAAAGGGGATGCCATTGCTGGCATGCTCATATTATTAATTAATATTATTGGCGGTCTAGCCATTGGCATGGCGCAACACGATTTGGATTTTTCCCGCGCCACTGAAGTGTATGCGTTATTGACCATAGGTGATGGCCTGGTTGCGCAAATTCCTTCGCTGCTTTTATCCACGGCCACCGCCATCATCGTAACCCGTAATAACGATGAGCGTGACATGGGCGGTCAAGTGTTTGACCAAATGTTTGGGTCATCTCGTGCGTTAGCGGTTGCGTCTGGCATTTTACTATTAATGGGCTTGATCCCAGGCATGCCGCACTTGGCGTTTTTGGGTTTGGGTTTGATCGCCGCTGTGGGTGCGTATTTTATTTATAAGCGTGAGCAAGGTTTAGAAATAGTAGATGAAGGCATGGGCACAGGCAGTGCTCGCCAAGCGGCGCAAAGATCCGCAGGCGCTGGTGGTGCTGGCGGAGCGCAAGCCCCTGCAGTGGGATCGCAACCGGTTCAAGCTCTACCGGGTACGGATTCAAAAGAAGTGGACTGGGATGATGTGGAAGCGGTGGACATCATTGGTTTAGAAGTGGGTTATCGCTTGATTCCTTTAGTGGATAAAAACCAAGGTGGTCAATTGCTCTCTCGCATCAAAGGCATTCGTCGCAAGCTGTCTCAAGACTTAGGCTTTTTAATTCCCAGTGTGCACATTCGCGATAACCTGGATTTGATGCCAAACGCCTATCGCATTTTACTCATGGGCGTCAGTGTGGCTGAAGCCACCATAGAGCCAGACAAAGATATGGCCATTAATCCGGGGCAAGTGTTTGGCACGCTTGAAGGCACTCCCACACAAGATCCTGCGTTTGGTTTAGAAGCGGTATGGATTGAAGACTACAAAAAAGATCAGGCACAAACCTTGGGCTACACCGTGGTGGACGCCAGCACGGTAGTGGCGACACATCTTAATCAATTGTTACAAAAACACGCCTTTGAATTAATTGGCCATGAGGAGGTTCAGCAAATGCTGGATCGTCTTGCCAAAATCTCTCCAAAACTAGCCGAAGAATTGGTTCCGAACACGTTAAATCTAAGCCAGTTATTAGCCGTATTACAAAACTTATTAATGGAAGGGGTGCCGGTGCGGGATATGCGCTCCATTGCCGAGGCCTTGGCCAACACTAAAGTAGATAGTCAAGATACCGCCGCATTAACCGTGCAAGTGCGCAAGATTCTTAAGCGTCTCATTATCCAAAGTATCTATGGTAACGCGGATAACTTATCGGTGATCACTCTTGAGCCGTCTTTGGAACAGTTATTGCTGAAAACCGTACAGCAGAATAAACAGCAAAATGGTGGCGTGGACAGCATGATTCTCGAACCGAGTATGGCGGAAAAATTACAAAACTCATTACTCGAAGCCGCGCGTAATCAAGAGATGGCTGGTCATCCTGCTGTGTTGTTAGTGAGTGGTTTCTTAAGACCGGTTTTGGCCAACTTTGCCCGCACGGTTACCGACAGTATTCACGTGGTGTCCTATCAGGAAGTACCGGATAACAAACAAATTACCATCGCTGCCACCATCGGAGCGTAATAGCGTCATGGATGACACGGAAGTTACAAATAACATTCAAGGATTAAACCTAAGCCAAGCTTAGATAAATGAGATTACGATTATGAAGGTACGTCGTTTTACTGCCAGCAGTATGCAAAAAGCGTTAAAGACCGTTCGCGATGAAATGGGCCCGGACGCCGTCATTCTATCCAATCACCGTGTAACTGGCGGGGTGGAAATTATTGTGGCGCAAAACTATGAGCCAGTCAGCGCAAAGAAAGCGGCACCGATTTATAACGCGGAAGACTTTGATGACAACGACATGCAAGAGCCCGCACCAAAAGCCGTGCCGGCAGTGGCTAAGAAAAATGACAGCCCTTGGCCGTTCTTAAATGAAAACGAACGCCATCAAGTGGAAGAGCAGTTAAAGCTGCAAGATCAATTAGAAGCGTTAAAGCGTCAACGGGAAAGCGAACAAAAAGGGCCGGCGCAACCCAATATCAATGTAAACACCCACTCAGGGTTGAAAGCGTCATTGGAGCAAATTAAGCAGCAGCGCCAAGAGCCGGGTTATGCGTATCAGCCACCTGAGTCATCGTCGAAAAAGTTACACGCACAATATGACGATGCCAAAGCACAACACAATCAACAGATTTTGAGTGACGTACGCAACGAGCTTAACGATTTAAAAGATTTGCTAGTAAACGGCAGTGGCTCGTCCAGCGCGCCTACCTCTAATCAGTTTGTATGGAAAAAATTCAGCCCAGCGAACGCCTTGCAAGCCAAACTATGGCAGCGTTTGGAAAACATGGGGTTTGATGAATGGCTGATTTATCGTTTGCTGCACACATTGCAAAGCCATGCCGATGAACAACAAGCTTGGCAAACCTGTCTGCACGAATTAGCGCAACACATGAACATCAGCCCAAGTGATCGCTTAAAGCGTGGCGGTGTATTTGCTTTGGTTGGCCCAACTGGGGCTGGCAAGACCACTACCATTGCGAAGATGGCCGTGCGTTATACCTTAGAACATGAAGAGGCCAAGGTGGGTTTGATCACCATGGATAACTATCGCTTGGCGGCCCACGATCAGCTGCGCACATTAGGTCAAATTCTAGGTGTGCCAGTGCAGGTGGCGGATCAAGATCATCCGTTAAGTTATTGCTTAAAACAATTGGAACACTGCGACCTAGTGTTAATCGATACCGCTGGCTTAACGCCTGAGCATCCCATGTTGAAATATCAACTGGATCAAATCGCGCAAGTGAAAACCCCGATTACGACTTTGCTAACCCTACCGGCCACCAGCAATGCCCGTGTGCTGCGTAAGGTATATCACAATTACAAAGGGGCGCGCTTAAACGGCTGTGTCCTGACCAAAGTGGATGAGGCCAGCAGTTTAGGGGAAGCCATTACCGTGTTGCTGGAGTGCAAATTAGATTTGGCCTATTCCACGGACGGGCAGCGCATTCCTGATGACATTGATCCGGCAAACGCCAAGGCGTTGGTCAAGCAAGCGGTGCGTATGGCACAGCAAGAGCAGCAAATGTCAGCCAATATGAACATAGCAGCGGGGGCGTGGTGATCATGGGGGATATATCCAAGCCTTTGGCCATAAGCGGGGAATTACTTATGAAAAAATGTCGAAATCTATCCACTTCAAACAGGGCGATTTGCTGCAATTGCACTAAGCTTTTACCTAAGGGGAGTTGTTAATGCATCCAGTACAAGTGATTGCAGTCACCGGTGGTAAAGGTGGCGTGGGTAAAAGTAACGTATCCGTGAATCTTAGCATTGCCTTAGCTGAGATGGGTCGCCGTGTGGTGTTGTTAGACGCGGATTTAGGGTTGGCGAATATTGATGTGTTATTAGGCATTACTTCAAAAAATAATATCAGCAATGTGTTGAGTGGCGAGGTGAGTTTGCGCGAGGTCATGGTGAATGGCCCAGGCGGCATACGCATCATTCCCGCCGCATCTGGCACACAAGAAATGGCTCAATTAGACCCAAGAGAACACGCGGGTTTAATTCGTGCGTTTAGCTCCATTGCAGATCAACTGGATGTACTGGTTATTGATACCGCTGCCGGTATTGGTGATGGTGTGGTGAGCTTTGTAAAAGCCGCACAAGAAGCCATGATCGTGGTCACCGATGAACCCACCAGTATTACCGATGCTTATGCATTGATTAAATTATTGAACCGCGATCACGGTGTATTTCGTTTTCGTGTACTGGCCAACATGGTGAAAACCAGTCAAGACGGCCATAACTTATTTGCCAAGCTCACCAAGGTGACTGACCGCTTCCTAGATGTGGCGTTACAGTATGTGGGCTGCATTCCGTTTGATGAAAGCGTCAAACGATCCGTACAAAGACAGCGAGCCGTAGTGGAGGCGTATCCAAGGGCTAAAGCGTCATTGGCCTATAAATCCTTAGCTAAAAAGGTGGATTCTTGGCCTTTGCCCACGACGGCGCGAGGCAACTTAGAATTTTTTGTGGAGAGTCTCGTATCAACAGCTCGTGGATAACTTATGGCCGTAGCAAGTGGTTTCGCCATGTATACAGGTGAGCAGAATCCTAACTATAACCAGCTTATCGAAGAATATGCCTCCTTAGTGAAGCGCATTGGCCATCACTTAAAGGGGCGGTTACCACCGTCGGTACAGTTGGATGACCTTATTCAGTCCGGCATGATTGGCTTGATTGAAGCGGCACGTAAATATGAGCCAAGCAAAGGGGCCAGTTTTGAAACCTATGCCGGTATTCGTATTCGTGGTGCTATGCTGGATGAAATCCGCAAAGGGGATTGGGCGCCCCGTTCGGCGCATCGCAATAGTCGTAAGATTGCCGATGCCATTCGCTATGTAGAGTCTCAAACCGGCCGTGATGCGCAAGATCACGAAGTGGCCCAAGCCTTAGATATGTCCTTAGAAGAGTACCACCAGCACCTACAAGATGGGCTGGGGTCACGACTTTTCAGCTTTGAAGATTTGCTTAGCCAACCTGGCGAGCGTGAAGGGGATCTCATCAGCCATGATGAATCCGGCCCTTTTGATGGGCTGCAATCTGAACACTTCCAACAGCATTTAGCGCAAGCCATTGCCAAGTTGCCTGAGCGTGAGCAGCTGGTGTTGGCCTTGTATTACGATGAAGAGCTGAACCTAAAGGAGATTGGCGCCGTACTGGATGTCAGTGAATCTCGGGTCAGTCAAATTCATAGCCAGGCAGCGTTACGCTTGCGGGCACGCTTATCAGAATGGATCGATCAACAATCCTAATAAAACCAGTGGTTTAGTGGGAATCAGTGGGCGAATACCGCCTACAATTTTATTTCACATGAACCTGCTGGATAACTTCATAACACTGGCTAGACTAAAAATAGGTAATAGAGTCATTGGCCAGGGCGCTGGGAGGTAGCTTTGGATAAAAATATGAAAATCCTTGTTGTGGACGACTTCTCCACTATGAGACGCATCATCAAGAACCTGCTAAGGGACTTGGGGTTTACAAATACCCAAGAAGCAGATGATGGCAGTACGGCCCTACCCATGCTGCAAAGTGGCGATTTCGATTTTCTCGTGACGGACTGGAACATGCCCGGTATGACAGGTATCGAGCTGTTAAAGCACGTGCGCGAAGATGAACGTCTTAAAACGTTACCGGTATTAATGGTAACCGCAGAGGCCAAACGAGATCAGATCGTAGCAGCAGCACAAGCAGGGGTTAATGGATATGTGGTTAAACCATTTACAGCTGCCGTGCTAAAAGAAAAGATTGAGAAAATCTTTGAGCGAGTAGATGGCTGATTAGGGAATCGTCATGGCGGAAGCAGATGTAAAGGACTCAACTAATGAGTTTGCCAAGCTGTTTTCTGAGAAAGCCAATGAACTCATGAGGCGATTGGAGCAAAACGATCTCGCCGGTGCCGTTGGTTTAATTCAGGACTTGCAAAAAGTTAGAGATGAAAATCTCTATCAGGAAATTGGGCAGCTCACTCGTGCGCTACATGAGTCGATCAAAAACTTTAGACTTGATAGCAACATTCAAGGGGCGGGCTCGGACATTGATGAAGCCCAAGAAGGGTTGCAATACGTGGTGGAAATGACCGCAAAAGCGGCTAATAAAACCATGGATAAAGTAGACGAAAGCATGCCCCTTTCTGAAGCCATCGCCAATGAAGCATTCG
>JBFEWA010000523.1:0-1149 GCA_041546605.1 Bermanella sp. | reverse complement strand
TTTTATACCAATTTGAAAAGCAATAAAGCCATGCAATTGGCCAACAATAATAAAATCAGCCTGCATTTTGGCTGGTTATCGTTGGAGCGTCAGGTGATTATTCGTGGGGAAGCTCATAAGTTATCCATGGCAGAAAACGCACAGTACTTTTTTTCTCGCCCTCGCGATAGTCAATTAGCCGCGTGGGCCAGTCACCAAAGTAAGAGCATTGCCACGCGTAAACTGCTTGAACAAGCGTTTACGCAAATGAAGAATAAATTTTCATCAGGTGATATTCCCATGCCGGATTTCTGGGGCGGTTATAAAGTTAAGCCGGTATCCATTGAATTTTGGCAAGGCAGAACCAATCGTTTGCACGATCGCTTTGTGTATCGTCGCGATGACGCTGGCCAATGGCAGATCGAGCGAGTACAGCCTTAATCGTTGGTTACTCTCGGCACAAACGCTGAATAAGGGCGGTGTGCTGAGGGTAGGCTTGAATCAATTGTGCCGCGTTGCCCATTTCAAAATCTGCAAAATCAAACCCTGGGCTGACCACGCAGCTCACTAATGCGAAGTCACTTTCCTCTTGAGAGTATAATTCACTGCAAAACCAGGTGTGCCCGGGGATGCAAACACTTAGCTCATGTTCTTTGCCTAAAATATATTCGTCCAGAATGCCTTGTTGATTAATGGCGCGAATAATCAAAGGTGCGCCTGCATGATGAAACCATATTTCATCGTGTTGGATGCGATGCCAAGCCGAAAAATCATGGCTTTCTAGCAGGTAATGAATAGCCGTTGCGCAATAGCGCTCACCTTTTGCGGTGGCAGTTAGGTGAGTGGATTGATAAATACGGCGGTAATAACCCCCTTCAGGGTGGGGTTCAAGTTCTAGATGATTGATCCAGTACTGACTATGATTCATTGCGCTTGTCGAGTGGCAAACCAAGTACCTGAACACTTTTGTTGTTTCATGGTTACAAACCAAGAGCCCTTTGCTTTGTTGGCCAGCAGTTGCCCTTGAATGTAATGGCCTTTGGAATCCGATAAATAGAAATGACCGCCTTCTTTAATGACGCCATCCATTGCTGCACATTTATCCAGAAAGCAATAAAAGTCGATATGCATATTGCCTTTATGGATGGTAAGCCCCACGTCTCCTTCTTT
>JBFEWA010000302.1:0-4148 GCA_041546605.1 Bermanella sp. | reverse complement strand
TTTGACTTGTCATCTGTTGCATGTTCAATTTTAGTTACTGTTGCAAGTGTCTCCTCATTGCTAAGGTGATATCTCAATACATTTTGTCCACTTGTATATGCTATAATAATTACAACTATTAAACCTATTAATGCGCCATAAGGAGCAAAGAATAGGGAATATGTCGCATTACCAATAACAATTTTATCGCCCCAGTCAGGGAATCCATTTTCGACAAAAGAGAAGAAGTATGTTGTGAATCTATATGCTAAATACAATGAAAATATCAGCAGTGTTTTAGAGACAATCATATTTAACTCAGCATATTAATTTTTGATTTGAACATTGCAATTTCACCATCTACTATTTTCGATTGATGTTTCTCTATAAAAGCTGTTGCTTGGATGAGCTTATAAGCGTGTTTCTTTTCATCGACTGATTTTCCTATGTAATTGACCGCTTCAGTCGTTTTCATCTTTAATTGGAGAGGAATATATTATTTCAATGTTGACCATGAAATTTAAACGGAATTATTTCTATTGGCTCTAGTTAATAAAATTAATAAATGTAATGCTTTTTTTTTGAAATTTTTTTGTGCGGGTTTTGTAAGCAGTTGCCAGGCTAAGAGTGTGCTAAATGTGCCACCAATTAAGAATTCAGGCGATTGGAATATGCTCATAAACAATGAAAGTACAGCCATGCCTGCAGCTAATAATCCCTGTGTCGTCATAGGTTTTTCCATCTTAAGCCTTTTAAAATCTTCTATCTTCCTCCTAGGAAGTTATTAATGTCACCATTGAAATAAAATTAGTCGTGTAGATTATTTATTTTAAATCTTTTAATACAAACTGCTGTGGATCTTCAGGATGTATAAGTAATTCGATTTCGCTTCCAATTTGATATTTGAATTGAAAATCAGGATGTAAACCGGAGAAAGTAAGTTCATGGTCTTGATAGGTTGCAGATAAAATAACAGTGTTTCTTCCGTTTTCACGTGTTGATGATAATGAGAGGTCGCTAACTATGCCTGTGTCGGAAATTATGTACTCAATAGCTTGTTTTTTCCAACGTTCAAATTTCTTGATATCGTGGTTTAAAATAGCATATGTAATAGCATATGTTAGTGTTCCTATCAGAATAAAAGTAATAGCTCCTGCTGCTGAGTATTGGGTAAAAAGAAATTTGTATAATTCTTTCCCTATAAGGAATATATATAAAGCTGTAAAGATATAGAGCATATATTTTTTTGTTTGAATATCCATTATGTTAACCTATGAATGTTAATTTATAGCCAAATTTTCCAATTTTCCCTGATTTTAATACAGATTCTTCTTTATCTAGCTTGGTTTTAGATTTTCTTATGTATATTTTTTTATCATCAATTTTTGGACCCGCATACGTAGCTAGTTTAACCCCGCCAAAATTTTCATTTACAGCACCACCTGTTGTAGATATCTTCCCTCCTAAATATGTATCAAAGCACGCCCCTAGTACAACTTGATTGTCAGCACTTTTAATGCAGTCCCAATTGCCTGTGATAGTTTCTTTAGCAGTCGGAGCTGTAACCATTCGTGAGTATTCTGCTGCAGCAGTTACAGTTATTGTGATATTCGCCGCAGAAGTAATAGTCTCAGTGATATCACCTGTTATGGTTTTCTCTAGTGTATCTTCAGTGGCTCCAGTGATTGTACGAGTAACAGCCCCACCAGATATAGATTCTTGTACCTGAGCTGAACCACTGGTGATCGTTGTCGTAGTATCTCCAGTAATATCTGATATGTGATTACCTGTCTGTGAGTGCAGCATGTCACCTTTATGGTGAATATCAATTACACCTTCGTTATAGCGCGCTTCATCACCAACAGTTTTGATAGCAAGTGACTGATCACCTATGACGCCATTTATCCCTGATGGATCAGGATCTCCACTTGTAGCGGTAAGTTGATTCTCAATATAGCGCCCACCAAAATTGATTTCTTTGTGCGGGCCGTTTGCATCAGGCCCAGCAGCCCAAGTGCGGGTAATACCTTCATCATAAATGTACTGATTACCAAAGTTCTTTTGTACTAAGCCTGCTTTCTGCTCGTCTGCTAATCCAGCCTGTAGTGAATCATCAGCATTGCCGGCTGCCGTTGAGTCGGCGCTATCTAAACCGGGAATAGGAAAGGCTTTGGTCGCATCAGGCGTTTCATCTGCATGATTCTCAACATACTGCTGTCCAAAGTTATACGTGGCATTCAAACCATAATTAAAATCTACCCCTTCGCGCCATTGATAGCGTTCACCATAGGTGCGGGATATATGCACATCTCCTTTGATGATATCAACAGGGTTGCCAGAATCCGTGCCGTCTTTATTAAGGTGCTGAAGAGGGTGTTTGCTTATATGCTCACGCACTTCTGTGGGATCCAAATCCGCTGTCATATGTAGAGACTGACGAGACTTAAGTGCGCCGGTATATAACATGCCGTCGGTGATCATGGCGGCATGGTGTGGGTTCTCATGGGTAACTGGGTGCAATACCGATTGTGAATTTTCTAGTGCGTTTAGAATATACGGGCGATTCGGGTTACCGCCAATAAAACCGATTTGTACCTCGGTGCCTGGTGTTAAAGGCATATCAAAGTGGTTGCTGCGGGCGGTATGGCTCGCATGGCGAATCCAGTTCGAGATCTTATCTTCTTCACCAAGCATGAAGTCGAAGGTCACTTGATACTTACCAACCTCATTGCGCTGGGCTAAAGTTTGGTCATTCGCAGCCGAGTAAACACGGCCTGTGGTTGAGATTACTTTGGGTGTCTCAATGCTGCGTTCGGGTCTATATTGAGTTTCTTTAGGTATACCTGTGAAAGTACATTCATAATAAGGCTGTGCCGTTTGACTAGAAACAAGAGCAGGATTATCTAGATTATTACCACTGTGGCTAACATGAGTAATCAATATTTCATGCTGCTCTCCTGATGGCGTCTCAACTGTTAATACGAACCCTGGGGTGATACAAGGAATACCTGTCGTTCCGCTAAAAACAACTTTGTAGGTTGAGAGCTCTTCCAGGCGTATTTTGGCAAGTAAATCCGCTTCATCTTTGTTATCGGCACCTTCATCTGCCATATTGACACTGGTTTTATCACCCGCAGGATCTCCTGCTATACCTTGAAAAAGCTCCATAGCCTGATCAGGGTTTGTTTCAGATATAATGACGGCATCAGGAACAGAATTGTATTTCTTCCTAAGTGTGCGAATGCTGTTGAAGCTATGAGTTGGATTATTAGATTGATCTAACTTGATAACTGGAATTGGTAATGGCTCATAATTTGTATCATCCGCAAAAACTAATCGACCTGCTTGGTCATGGTCAAAATAGTAATATATCCCCCAGTGCTCAGCTAAACGGCTGACAAAATGAAAATTTGATTCACTATATTGACAGATAAATTCTTTTTTTGGGTAAGGCTGAGATAAGCTAAGATGATAATCAATCATTAAATCATTGCTGAGTTCATCATCTAGAATGTCTTGGGCGGTAGCATCGGTGAAAATATCATAGCTCTGGTTGTTTCTTTGGCGCCATAAAGTTGGGACCATAATGCCAGTATAGAATTTATGAGTGTTGGATTGCTCAAAAATTTCTTCAACTTCGTGAAACATACCTTTTATAAGATAGGGGGAGCAGGAATTAGTATTTCTGCTTTCTATGTCATCAATGCATAGTGTGATATTTTCTTGAGTTAACAAAGAGTGATCAAGGTTACTTGCGATATCATTTTTAACTTTAAAAGTGATTTTTAACTCAAAAAATCGAGATATTGACTCTGTACCCGAAAGAGAGGTGATCTCTAATTCAGTATTATAACTGTCAGACTGTAATGAGAAAGTTGGGTGAGCCATATGTCATATCCTTATCCATAATCCATTGCCCTTAGGCAGCGGAAATTATAGAGACTTATACCTATAAGTGTCTATGTTTGTGTTTTTTTTAAATCATAAATTGTGCGCTGGGTACTACACGTCTTATTTATATTGGTATAAAAATACTAACCAAATGTAGATTTCTATATAATTTACCTAGTAAATGGCAATTTAAAGGATTAAATAAATGTACGAATTACGTGTTAGTTTGAATGATCAAGTCACAATCATTAAATCACCGCATAAAACTATTTCTGCTT
>JBFEWA010000090.1:0-9510 GCA_041546605.1 Bermanella sp. | reverse complement strand
TGGTGAAAGCCAATGCCTATGGTCACGGCGTCTCTTATGTGGCCAATGCTTTAGCCTCCATCGCCGACGGCTTTGCCGTGGCCTGTGTTGATGAAGCCATTACTTTAAGAAAACTAGGGGTTTTGCTACCTATCTTGGTGCTGGAAGGCCCTATGGATGCCCCAGAGTGCCAAACGGCCCTCGATCTGGATTTAGAGCTAGCTTTGCATAATCAGCAGCAAGTGGATTGGCTGCTAGGTGTAAAAGGGGGGGCGATCCACACATATATTAAAGTAGATAGTGGCATGCACCGTTTGGGTTTTGCGGTACAGGATGTGCCTGGGGTGGTGAGTCAGTTACGTAAGGCTCCCATGGTGTTGGACATTCAGCTCATGTCTCATTTTGCCTGCGCGGATGAAGTGGGGCACCCTTTTATACAACAACAAATTCAAGCTTTAGATGTACTCGCTCCCATGAAACTGCCCATGAGTTTGTGCAATAGCGCCGCGGTTTTAACCTTGCCTCAGTGTCATCAACACACCATTCGCCCGGGCATTATGCTGTATGGTGCGAGTCCGTTATTGGATAAAACTGGGCCAGAACTTGGCTTGATGCCGGTAATGACATTACAAAGCGAAGTGATCGCCTTGCACGATATTCGTGCCGGAGAAAGTGTGGGATATGGCCAGGGCTATGTGGCTACTCAGGACAGCCGAATTGCGGCGGTGGCCATTGGCTATGGTGACGGTTATCCTCGCAGCGCCAAAAACGGCACGCCGGTATTGATACGTGGCCAACACCGTCCCATCGCAGGGCGGGTGTCCATGGATATGATTACAGTGGATGTCACCGGTATGGATGTGGCACTTGGGGATAAGGTGACATTGTGGGGCACAGGGCTAAGCGCCGACATTGTGGCCAAGCACTGTGACACCATTGCCTATGAGTTATTTTGCCAAGTGACTCAGAGGGTGAAGTTTCAGTATTTGGGCAGCTAGATAAGATTGGGCTTTGCGCTACAGTTGATCTTAAGGCATTTTTCTTGCTGGCTAAAACCGTCTAAACTAAATAGACTGATTCTGCGTATGAAAATACAGGGCAAAGTAAGGCTTGTTTTACTGTGTTTTTGCGCAATTAATTCGTTTGATCGTCACAAAACGATTAAGCGCCCTACCAAGACTTTTACCCAAAGTCAGTCTGTGCCAAGCACAGGGTAGCGGGCCGGTTCTCATTAAAAATAGAGTGGAAAACCATGACAGTAAAAACCGTGGATGTCTTATTGGTCGGTGCAGGAGCCATGAGCAGCACCTTGGCCATGTTGTTAAAGCAACTGGATCCAACCCTTCACATTTGTGTGATTGAGCGCTTAAAAAGCGTGGCAAAGGAAAGTACCGATGGCTGGAATAATGCCGGTACCGGACATGCGGCGTATTGCGAATTGAATTACACCCCAGAAGACGCCCAGGGTAATGTGGATATTTCCAAAGCCTTAACCATTAATTCGTCATTTGAGTTGTCATTGCAGTTTTGGAGTTATTTGGTTAACAAGGCGGTTTTACCAGAACCTAAATCTTTTATTAATCGCACCCCGCATTTAAGTTTTGTATGGGGTGAAAAAAATGTGGCGTTCTTGAAAAAACGTTACGAGCTTATGAGTGCGCATCACTTATTCCAAGGTATGCAATACAGCGAAGATCCAGAGCAGCTCATGCAGTGGATGCCTTTGGTCATGAAAGGACGTGATGCATCCGAGCCGGTGGCGGCCACTTATATTCCCCATGGTTCAGACGTGGACTTTGGCTCTTTAGCGCGATACATGATGGCGCACTTAGTTGAGCAAGAAAACTTCGAGTTGATTCTTAATCATGACGTGGAAGATTT
Organism: Bermanella sp.; assembly: GCA_041546605.1. Classification (GTDB taxonomy): domain Bacteria; phylum Pseudomonadota; class Gammaproteobacteria; order Pseudomonadales; family Oceanobacteraceae; genus Bermanella. Next base: position 7,650 of record JBFEWA010000090.1, on the reverse strand, counting down.
ACAACGCTCCAGCCAAGGGGGTTGGTCGGTATTGGTGGAAGATCGCGAATCAGGCAAGGTCACGCGCATTCGCTCCAAGTTTGTATTTCTCGGTGCTGGTGGTGGCGCTCTTCCATTGCTGCAAAAATCCGACATTCCAGAAAGCCAAGGCTATGGGGGTTTCCCTGTGAGTGGCCAGTGGTTGGTGTGTGAAGATACTCAGGTGGCAGATCAACACCATGCCAAGGTTTACGGCAAGGCGGCCATTGGTGCACCGCCAATGTCTGTTCCTCATTTAGATACTCGCGTGATTAATGGTAAAAAAGCATTGTTGTTCGGGCCGTTTGCAGGCTTTACCACTAAGTTTTTAAAGAAAGGCTCCATTCTGGATTTACCTTCATCTATTCGTGGTAATAATCTCAAACCCATTATGTCGGTAGGCATGAATAATATGGATTTAACTCGCTACTTAATTAGCGAAGTGTTCCAGTCCAATCGTTCGCGCATGGCATCTTTGCGTGATTATTTCCCCCAGGCCAAAGATGGCAATTGGCGTTTAGCGGATGCGGGCCAGCGAGTGCAAATCATTAAGAAGGATGAGCAAGGTGGCGGGAAATTAGAGTTTGGTACCGAGATCGTGGCATCTGAAGATGGCTCAATCGCCTCTTTATTGGGGGCATCCCCTGGTGCATCGACGGCGGTTCAAGCCATGCTGAATGTGATTGAGCGTTGCTTTGCAGATCGTTTGCAAAATGATCAATGGCAAGAAAAAATAAAAGCCATGATTCCATCCTATGGTGAGTCCTTAATCGACGATGGCCAATTATTGGCAAGCGTACGGCAGAATACCTTATCCACCTTGCAACTTAATCTTTAAATAAAAAGCCCTTAATTTTTCACTATAAAATTAAGGGCTTTTTTTATTCTGGCCGATCTGTGTTAGGTCGTATGTATTTTTCTCGACTATAGTCAATGTACGCACAGGAATATGCCTGTGTTAGCATGGCTGTCTTTTTCATGGATGATCCCGGAATGCTTTGTTGCAAATACGGGTACTAGTCAGATTTTATTGTATCAGTAGAATGTGGCGATCAATTTGTTGGTCCAAGACTTGCTTTCACTATGCTGGATCGATGTAAACACGGAAGGCCAAATGATTCGTAGTCTCGCATTAATGTTATTGTTGGTGGTTTCTCAAAGTGTATTTGCTGCACAAGGGGAATCCTTAAAAAATGACAGCAAGGAAACCTGGGGATGGCGCACAGCCATGATCACCAGTTTGATCTTAACCCTAGGAACCAACCCACTTGGGGCAGATGAATATAATGTAACCCCCATGTCCTCCAAAGATGTGGCGGGTATTAAGCTGGGTTTTCGCTGGCATCCAGATGAAGTACTGGGACGCTTATTTGGTTCGGATCTGACCCATTATTATCTTTTCGCGTATAACTATTGGCAGAGCACCATAGTAGAAGGTCAAGAAGGGGTGGTGAACGGTGTTGAGTTTATCCCTGTTTTCCGCATGAATTGGTCTTATAATCGAATTTTGAGCTTTGCGGAAACTTCTGTGGGGGCATCTGTGCTGTCACGTAATGAGTTAAATGGCCGTCAGTTCAGCACGAACTTCCAATTTGCAAATTCATTGGCGGTAGGTGGTTATTTTACGCCGCAGGCCACATGGACACTCCAGTTACAGCATTATTCAAATAACAGCATTAAGCTGCCGAATAATGGTATCAACTTTTATAACTTGAACTTTGCTTTCCGTTATTAAACCGACTTTAAATCGAGCGCCTATTTTATATGGGCGTCTATACTGAGTACTTAATTGGAGGTTTCATGCGAGTACTCATCCTTTGCGTTATTCTACTTTTCTCACCTCTTTCTTTGGCTTGTGAGCGGCCAATAACCATTCTGTATGCACCATTTGTAACCTTGTTAGTCATGGATAAATTCTTTGGTGAGTTTCATCAAGAGTTAGAGGTGCTAACTGGCTGCGAGGTGAAATATCGACTTGCCCGTGATTTTGAAGGCTTTGTCTTGAGTTTGTTTAAGCAAGAGGCCAATTTAACTATAGTGCCAGGGGGGTATTATCCAGCCATGAAGCGTGTTGGCTATGTACGCGTGGCAAGCATGGATAAAAATAATTATCGCAATATCTTTGTTGTTACACAGAAAAAGTACAATTATGCCAGCCTACAAGATTTAATTGGTCATACGATTTTAATTGCTAGTCCATTATCCAGTAGCGGCAGCTTTTTTCTTGCAGAGTTAGAGGCTATGAATTTAACTGGCAAGGTGAATATCAGTGACAATCATACATACGACAGCATGGTGCTTTCCCTATTGAAAGGAAAAGTGGATGCTGTAGTCATGATAGATGAATACTGGGAGTTGCTAGATGAAAGCATTAAGCATAATCAGTTAAAACAGATTATGCAGATAAAGTCCCGCGCAACCACTGAATTCATTGCATTAAAAGAGTTTGCCTATTTAATCCCCAAGATCAATCAAGCTCTTAAGAAAAGCTCGATTAAATGGAAAGCGGTAAATGAGCCAGTGCTGGATTCCGTGTCATTAAAGAAACTACTTGAACAGAAACTCAATGAGTTTTTAGCTGCACAAAAACCATAGCTACGAGTTAGCTTTGCTTTCCAAGTACTGAATAGCATTATAAACCGCGGTCTCCACACGCTTATCAATATCAGAGTGCTCCTGTGCGGACATATAAAACGCCAAGTCCACTTCATGGCGATAATATCGGGTAGGTAGGTTATTCAAAGCAAGGCATGCAATGTCCGTCAATTGCTCTTGGTTGAACCCTTTGTTTAGAGCAATGCGGTTAATGGCGTCAACTACCTTATTTTCATAGTAGTTTTGAATTTGGTCGCTAATGGACATACCAGAATCCTTTGGGCTTTTTGTCAGTATAGCTTATGTAATGAGGTTTTCACTTGTATGTAACCTATGACTGAGATCGGTGCTGCAAGATCCAGTGGCGGCAAACCCCTAGGGTGATCATTAGCTGGGCTAAATAATAGGTTATCATGATACCAACGCCAGCCCACTCAAATGGTGCAATAAATTTATTAACGGCAATTAAGGTATCGCTTAGTACAAATATGCCGGCACCTAAGGCCGTAAATAAAAAGAAAGGATCATCACGTAAACCCGCACTAATGGCCATGGTGGTAATGGCGACCATATAAGCCAGTACGACCCATTTTAAATCTCCAGTGTGCGGCAATATCTGCCAAGCGGCTATGGTCACCAAGGCAATCATAATTATGCCAAAGCTGATGCCCGCTTTGGAGATACGCGCTTGGGAAAAAAACAGACCGGCATAGGTCAGTTGTGCAATTAAAAATGCCCCTAAACCTTGAATAAACAAACCGTTCAACGACAGTAAAATATCCCCGAGTAAGGAAAACCCCAAACCAGTGAGCAATAGGTTGCGTACTCGCCCTTGGATGCTGACCACCACATACCAAAGCAGTAACAAGATGGGGATGATTTTTGGCGCCCAATCGATACAGGGCAACCAATTGAGATGGCGGATAAAAAGGTAGGCGACACTGGAGAGGGTAAAGGCCAGTAACCAATATTTAAAACGTTGTTCAGTCATGGGATGCCTATGATTATTGTTGTGGGCGATACCATATTAACTAAGGGGTGGCGGCTTGCCTAAGTGCAAGCCGGACAGGATCAAGCAAACTGCACATTAATGTCCACTTGTGAAATAAGCGAGTTACTCACAAAACAGTGATCGTGGGCTTTGTGGTGCATCTTTTCAATTTCTTCGGCGTTTGGCTGTTTGTCTCCAGAGAAAACCGCCTTAGGTTGCAGCAATACTTTTGATACGTAAAAACGCCCTGCGTCGTTTTGCTCCACCGTGGCGATGGCGGTATCTTCATAGTGTTCAACCGTAAGGCGTTTTTTGGCCGCTACTGCCAAAAAGGTTTGCATGTGGCAGCTGGCAAGGGCCGCTGCTAGGGTTTGTTCGGGATCGGCAAATTTGGGTGTATTAGCCCCAGACATGGGAAGCGTGTGACCAGAGATAGTCGCTTCATGTTGGCGCTCAAACCCTTCATGGCTAAAATCCCCTTGTCGCTGCCACTGTATGTGTGCTTCATGTTCGCTCATGTGATGTCCTTAACCTGGATATTGATTATCTGGCACTTCAATTTTGTGTACGGTGCCGCTCCAATTGTCGAAGCCACCGGCCAGCATGCGGATTTGCGTGAAGCCCATGCGCTGCAACAAGTCAGCCGCTAAGGTAGAGCGTCCGCCGTTTTTACAATACACCACTAGAGTTTGATCTGGGTTTTGCAAAGCCGGGTGATTACCCACCATGAACTCCAACAAGCCGCGAGGAATATGCACCGCATCCGGTAGGTGTCCCATATCAAATTCGCTGGGTTCGCGTACATCCAATACAGTGGCCCCTTGTTCTATGAGACCTTGAGCTTGCTCAGCGTCGATAATAGTGAGGTTTTGGCGAGCGGCATTGAGCAAATCGTCTTTGGTGATGGCCATGATGTCTCCAATCAATATTAGTTTTAGCTAATATAGTGAATGTAATGGGTATTAGCAAGTGTAGTCTGTGTCTGCCATATGGGCCGTGATAAACTGGCTCCAGAGGAACACACCATGTTTGAAGAAAAAGACTTATTGGCGCTGGCTAACATGACCATGCCCTTTGGTAAGTACCAAGGTAAGGTGCTCATCGATTTACCTGAAGAGTATTTGTTGTGGTTTCAGCACAAGGGCTGGCCACAAGGACGTTTAGGTATGCTGTTGGGCCTGTGCTTGGAAATCAAAATCAATGGTCTTGAGTCCATTCTGAATCCACTACGCGGCAAAACCTACGTGGTGAATGAATGAGTCAGACCAAGCTGTTGCAATTGGAGTTCCCTTACGAGGTGATTCGTTCAAAACGCAAGAGTGCCGCTATACATGTGCGTGGTGGGCGAGTGGAAGTGCGCATTCCCAGTTTTGTGAATGATCAATGGGCACTTGAGTTTTTATACAGCAAGCGTCAATGGGTGCAAGGCAAATTGGCGCAGCAGGCTGATCGCGAACAACAGCGCCCGCAAATTAAAGTAGGCGAGCATTTATTATGGTTAGGGCAGCCTAGGCAAGTTCAATTTGATGCCAGTGGCACAGGGGTGGCCATGCTCGACAACCAGTGCGTGATTGGCGCCATTGATGATGCTCAAGCCGAAAAGCGTTTAGTGGCGTTTTTTAAGCACCAAGCCAAAGCCTACATGCAGGCACGAACTCAAATCATCGCAAAGCATTACGGTGTATTGGATCAATTAAACGATGTGCGTTTTCGTCGTACTAAAACTAAGTGGGGCCATTGCACATCAAAAGGGGTGATTCAATATAATTGGCTGATCATGGGGGCACCCATGGACGTGATTGAGTATTTGATTTGTCATGAAGTGAGCCACCTGATTCACCCTAATCATAGCCGTGCATTTTGGCAAACCGTAAAGCGGTTTTGCCCAAACTATGAAACGCATCAGCGTTGGTTAAAGCAAAATAGTCATACCCTTAGTTGGTGTTAGAGTGGCTAATTAAAAGAAGCTTCTGTTGGCGATTCATTTTTTTGATGGCGGCTTCTCGCTGGCATGCTTGCGAGCGAGTGCTTAAGGCCTCTTCATATTTTAATGAGACAGGACGGCGCACTCGAGTGTATTTTGCCCCTTTCTTATCACAATGATTATGCTCATGCACCCGCCGCGTCACATCTGTGGTAACACCTGTATATAGCGTGGTGTCGGCACACTCTAATATATAAACAAACCAACTCATAACGAGCTTTTTAAGAATTTATCCACATACCAGCAACTGGCTTGCATGGTGAGATTGTTTTCTTTTGCCCAAGCTAAACCCGCTGCAACCAGAGTTTCTGCATGACCTTTTCCGCGCTGGCGAAACGGCACATAAGTATGGGTGAAATCTACAGTGTGTGGGTTTAATAAGCGATATTCTAAAACCGCATCATCACCATCTAAGGGAATTACGAACTTTTGTTGATCTGGGTAGTGTTGAACATCTGAATGTGACATGGGCATTTCTCTTCGTTACCGAATCATTGTACCCTGTAAATAAGGCCAAGCCTATGCGGAAGGAATTCACAATGAAAACCCTATTAATTGTATTTCATGCCCCTTCGCCCAATACACAAGCTATGCTGGATACCATGGTTAGCGCAGTGAAAAGGTTGGGTTTAGATAATGTCTCATTGGTGGTGAAAGCACCTTTAGAGGCCACAGAGCACGATGTACTTAATGCCGACGGCATTATTCTCGGCACCACTGAAAATCTAGGTTATATGAGTGGTGCTTTAAAAGATTTTTTTGATCGTATTTATTATCCGTGCTTAGAAGAAAAACAAGGATTACCGGTGGCTGCTGTGGTGCGGGCTGGTCATGACGGCACGGGTACCTGTAAAGCATTACAAACGATTTTGACTGGCCTACGCTGGCGCTGGGTGCAAGATACGTTAGTGTGTCGTGGGCAATGGCAAGAAACGTTTCTGCAGGATTGTCACGAACTGGCGGAAGCCATGGCTGTGGCGTTAAGTGAAGGTATGATTTGACACAATTTAGGAAAGCAATGTTGTATCGATTTTTCATATTATGCATGGTGATTTCTTGTTCGGTATTTAATGTGGCTCAAGCGGCGTCGGTAACGATTCGTGCGGACTACTGGTACCCCATGAATGGTGAAAAGGGCAGTGACTATCCTGGCTATATGATTGAACTGGCTCGTGCCATTTTTGAACCTGAGGGTATTGAGGTTGATTATGACGTTATGCCTTGGATTCGTGCCCTCCAGCAAACCCGTAAAGGTGAATTTGATTGTGTGGTAGGGGCTTATAAGAACGACGCGCCGGACTTTTTATTTCCTAAGGAGCATTGGGGTCAAGATCAAGTGACGTTTTATGTTGTAAAAAATGATAATTGGCGTTTCAATCAAAATTTAGATTCTCTTGTAGGACGTGAGATTGGCACCATTAGTGGTTATTCCTACGGAAAAAAATTAGACGATTATTTTGTTAAGCATAAGGTCCAAGAAGTCAGTGGCGATCACGCACTGGCTACCAATATTAGAAAACTTTTAAATGAACGTATTAACACACTAGTAGAGAGTCAATATGTGATGGACAGCCAGCTAGCGTTAATGCAGTTAAAAGACAAAATTATATCGGCAGGAAAAACCAAGCAAGGTACTCCAATGTACTTTGCCTGTGGGCCAAATAACCCAAAAAGTAAAATGTGGATTAAATTGGTGGATGAGAAATTACCCCAGCTTAAATCCAGTGGCGTTTTTCAAAAAATTTTACAGCGCTATGGTATTGCCGGCTGATAGTGCCCAGTTGGTAATGTGAATACTAATGAACACAAAAATAAAAGTTAATATCATCACTGGGTTTTTAGGGGTAGGCAAAACCACGTGTATTCAGTCGTTGCTGCAACGCAAACCCAGTGATGAAACTTGGGCTGTGTTAGTTAATGAATATGGCCAGCAAGGTATCGACGGCGCGTTGCTGCAAACCTCTGGCATTATCGTTAAGCAGATTGCAGGGGGTTGCGCCTGTTGCGCAGCGCTTATGCCGTTTCAGATAGCGTTAAATCAATTGATTCGCCAAGAACGCCC
>JBFEWA010000202.1:0-6078 GCA_041546605.1 Bermanella sp. | reverse complement strand
TGCACTGCCTAAGGCAAACAACGACAGGCCCAATAGAATCACCGGCTTACGCCCGATACGGTCGGACCACACCCCAAACGGCAGTTGTAAGAATGCTTGCGTTAGACCATAAGCGCCAATAGCTACCCCAATCAGCGTGGCACTGGCTCCTGCGTAATCCTGTGCGAACAACGCCAAAACAGGCAGCACCATAAATAAGCCAAACATGCGTAAGGCATAAATGGACGCTAGGGTAGTAATGGTGCGTGTTTCGAGTGGAGACATGGGCCAAACAACATGAAAAAAGAGCGGCATTTTATCAATCCCACACCGCCATGAGTACCCCTAATACCCATACCGGAACAATTTCCCAATTTTCCTAAGTAATTTCACCTGTTTGCCTGACAACGGGTGTCATTTTGCACATTTTTCTCTACAATAGCCGGGCTTCTGTTAACTATCAGCAAGGAATGCTAGATATGTCACTTAACCAATCACAACGTATGTGGCTCATTGGGCCTAAAAACATCCAAAACTCATTGCTTCTGGGTTACTTGCAGCAAAACATTAATTACAGCTGCGCCATCATTGATCCTTATTCCCAGCAAGACAATCAGTATATTGATCCTGAACACCTCATCTGTATTGATGCTTCTGGCACCAATTACGAACGCTACCAGCAAGCCTTAGAATGGCTACCAAGCCACAACAAGGTGTTCTTCATTAACCTTGAAGGCGACAAAGAGCACGAGCGCTTGTTGCAGTGGCCCAATGTGTGCGGCTTTTTCTACAAAGGCGCCAGTCACAGCCACATTAGCCATGGCTTAGCGTCCATTTTAAATGGGGAGTTATGGTTCAGCCGTAAACTATTAAGCCGCTTCATGGCCAACAACCGTAAAAGCCCAAGCAAGATTCCTGACAGCATTTACGCGTTAACCAAGCGTGAAAAGCAAATCTTGAACTTAAGCGCCAGCGGTGCCAAAAATGCCGAAATCGCTGAAGCATTGAATGTGAGCACCCACACGGTGAAAACCCACATGTATAACTTGTTCAAAAAGATTGATGTGAGCAATCGCATTCAAGCCATTAACTGGGCTAAAGAACACCTACCCACCCAAGACGTAGCTTAATCCTTTTTGGATCACATCTTAGTTGGCACTGAGTGTTCACTCAGTGCCAACAATTAGCTTCCCACTGATGCAGCCAAGGCAATGTGAAACAGGTACAATGTCCGTTTTTATTCTTGGCGTTTCTCGAATATGGATACCATTCTGGTTCGTGGGGCTCGTACCCATAATCTTAAAAACATCGACCTAGACATCCCTCGAGACAAGCTGGTGGTGATTACTGGTTTGTCCGGTTCAGGTAAATCCTCTTTAGCGTTTGATACCCTCTACGCCGAAGGCCAGCGTCGCTACGTGGAAAGCTTATCCACCTATGCACGCCAATTTCTATCCATGATGGAAAAGCCCGATGTGGACCACATTGAAGGCTTAAGCCCAGCCATTTCCATCGAGCAGAAATCCACCAGCCACAACCCAAGATCCACCGTGGGTACCGTCACCGAGATTTACGATTACCTGCGCTTATTGTTTGCCCGCGCCGGTGAACCACGCTGCCCAGATCACGGCGAAGTATTAGATGCACAAACCGTCAGTCAAATGGTGGATCAAATCACTGCCCTTGATGAAGGCACCAAGTTGATGATTCTCGCCCCTATGATCAATGATCGTAAGGGTGAGCATTTACACTTATTCGAACAACTGCGCAGCCAAGGTTTCGTGCGCGTGCGTGTGGATGGCATCGTGGTGGACATGGACGATGTACCCGAGCTGGATAAAAATAAAAAACACACCATCGAAGTGGTCATTGACCGTATCAAGGTGCGTGAAGGTTTAGAGCAACGTTTAGCAGAATCCTTAGAAACCGCATTGGAACTCACCGGCGGCACCGCCAAAGCCTGTTCCATGGACGATGGCAACTTTGAGATTTTATTTTCCTCACAATTTGCTTGCCCTGTGTGTGGTTACAGCATTACCGATTTAGAACCGCGCATGTTCTCGTTTAACAACCCAGCCGGTGCTTGTGGTACCTGTGATGGTTTGGGTGTGGACCAATATTTCGACCCAGACAAAATCATTGTGGATGAAACCCTCACCCTAGGTGAAGGCGCCATTCGTGGTTGGGATCGTCGCACCATTTATTATTTTCAAATGTTGCAAAGCGTGGCCGAGCATTACGGCTTCGACATGGACACGCCGTTCAAAAAATTGAAGAAAAAACATCGCGAAGCGGTTCTGTACGGCACAGGCGAGGACGATGTGGAATTCCACTATGTAAATAGTCGTGGTGATACCGTCATTAAAGAACACCCGTTTGAAGGTGTGATTCCCAACTTACAGCGCCGCTACCACGAAACCGACAGCGCCATGGTGCGCGAAGATTTATCAAAATTATTATCCGTGCAACCTTGCCCAACCTGTGAAGGCAGCCGCTTAAAACAAGCCTCTCGTCATGTGTTTGTGGATAATCACAACATTGCCGACATCACTGCTATGCCTATCGGCCCTGCCCTTGAGTACTTTAATAAGTTAAAACTCACTGGACGCAAAGGGGAGATTGCGAAAAAAATTCAAAAAGAAATTCAAGATCGTTTGCACTTCTTAGTGAACGTGGGCTTGGATTATTTATCCCTAGAGCGCAGCGCCGATACCCTTTCCGGTGGTGAAGCACAACGTATTCGTTTAGCCAGCCAAATTGGCGCAGGCTTAGTGGGGGTTATGTATATATTGGACGAACCATCTATTGGTTTGCATCAAAGAGACAACGACCGACTATTAAAAACCCTTGTGCATTTACGCGATCTAGGCAACACCGTGATTGTGGTCGAACACGATGAAGACGCCATTCGCGCCGCCGATTACATTGTGGACATTGGCCCAGGTGCTGGTGTGCACGGTGGTGAAGTGATCTTTGCCGGTTTACCGAAAAATATTGGCAAGTGTAAGGACTCGGTTACCGGCCAGTTCTTAACGGGCACGCGTAAAATTGAAGTGCCGAAGAATCGCACACCAATCAACAAAGACAAACAGTTGGTGTTATCCGGCGCAACCGGTAACAACCTCAACAACACCACATTAAAAATCCCTGTGGGCTTGCTAACCTGTGTCACGGGTGTATCGGGCAGTGGTAAATCCACCTTGATTAACCAAACCCTTTACCCACTAGCGGCCACCGCACTAAACAATGCATCCACATTGAAAGCGGCGCCTTATGAGTCGGTTGAAGGAATGGAGCACTTTGACAAGTGCGTCGACATTGACCAAAGCCCAATTGGTCGCACACCTCGATCTAACCCCGCCACTTACACTGGTATTTTCACCGCGGTGCGTGATTTATTTACCGGCACCGAAGAAGCGCGCTCCCGCGGCTATAAAGCTGGGCGCTTTAGCTTCAACGTGAAAGGTGGTCGTTGTGAAGCCTGTCAGGGTGATGGCGTTATTAAAGTGGAAATGCACTTCTTAGCCGACGTGTATGTACCTTGTGATGTGTGCCATGGCAAACGCTATAACCGTGAAACCTTAGATATTCGCTACAAAGGTAAAAACATTCACGAAGTGCTGGATATGACAGTGGAAGAAGCCTTGGAATTCTTCGATGCCATTCCAGCACTGAAACGCAAACTGCAAACCTTGATGGATGTGGGTTTAACCTATGTACGTCTAGGACAAAACGCCACCACACTTTCAGGCGGTGAAGCACAGCGAGTGAAACTGGCCAAAGAATTAAGCAAGCGCGACACCGGCCAAACTCTGTATATCTTGGATGAACCCACAACCGGTTTGCACTTCCATGATATTCAACAGTTATTGGACGTGTTGCATCGTCTGCGCGATCACGGCAACACCATAGTGGTGATTGAACATAACTTAGATGTGATCAAAACTGCAGACTGGATTGTGGATTTAGGCCCAGAAGGTGGCTCTGGTGGCGGTAAGATTATTGCCCAAGGCACTCCAGAAGATGTGGCCAAAGTGAAAGGCAGTCACACGGCTACCTTCTTAAAACCTATGTTAAACGCATAATTTTACAAGCAAGCGGCGATCTACTTTCATTTATACGCCGCATAGATAAAACGAGGAAGCTATGTCAGACGAAAAGACTGAACAAACCGCCCGTCAAATGGACAAAGATTTTTTTAAGCGTACCGATGCGTTTATTAAAGTGGCTAATGAATTAACCAAAGAGCATGAAGCCGGTAAGGTAAGCGCCAGCATGCTATATGCAGCGGCTCGTTTTAATGCCTTCATTGTGGCGTCTTCATCTAAAGACAAAGCTGAAGCGGATCGCAACAAAGTAGAAGCCATCGAATACTTCACCAATCAATATCGCAACATGTTGCTTGCCAACATGGATGACTACATTGAGAAGTTTGACGATTATTTAAAGTAATCATCGGCGGCGTTTTGTCCTTCGACAGGCTCGTGACTCACACTCAGGACGAGCACACTCTCAACTGTTAAAGGTTTAAAATGCCCACAAAAAAACCGCTTAGCTCCTTCGAGCTAAGCGGTTTTTGATTATCTGGTCTTTTAGTTTTAAAAACCTAATACATCCTGCATGTCATACACGCCATTAGGCTGTGTTTTTAACCACGCAGCGGCACGTACCGCGCCTTTTGCAAAGGTCATACGGCTTTGCGCTTTGTGAGTAATTTCAACGCGCTCACCTTCCGTTGCGAACATTACTGTGTGATCACCCACTACATCGCCACCACGAATGGTTTCAAAACCGATTTGCTTTTGCGGACGCGCGCCAGTTTGACCTTCGCGACCATACACAGCTACCTCGTTTAGATCCCAGCCTAGAGTTTCAGCAACCACTTCACCTAAACGTAATGCGGTACCGGATGGGGCATCCACTTTGTGACGGTGATGCATTTCGATGACTTCGATATCACTGTCATTACCCATAACTTTTGCTGCCATACGCAACAAGTTAAGGCATAGGGTCACACCCACAGAGTAGTTTGGCGCAAATACGATTTGCATCTCTTTACCCGCCGCTTGCAACGTGGCTTTTTGCTCTTCGGTTAAGCCTGTGGTCCCGATCACAATACCTTTGCCATGGGCTTTACAAAATTCAATATTGGCCATGGTGGCTTCGGGTGCTGTGAAGTCGATTAGCACATCAAAATCATTCACCGCTTCTTCTAATGAGCCCACTAAGGACACACCCAGCTTCTTACCCAGGCCCGCCATTTCTCCCGCATCTGTCCCTTTCAGGCTGTCATCCGGCAATACAATGCCCGCACCTAACTGTGCGCCGTCGGCAAGTTCAGTGGCTTCGATTAAGATGCGGCCCATGCGGCCAGCAGCACCAATAATGGCAATACGAGTAGTCATAATTACGACCTAAAACTGGGTTTCGATATTGGTTGGGGATTGTACATGAATCTTTGGCTGGACGCAGTACGGCAGACGTAGAGGTTTAAATTTAGTAACCACGCTAACCCATCCGACACAATCTTATCGCGCGCAAGCGCCCTCCTACAAAAAAGCCCCAATGTTTTCACATTGAGGCTTTTCATTTCAACCTACCCGTCACCAACTATTATGGGTAAAGCAGGTATTACTCGAAGAACGTCTTCACGTTATCAAACCATGTCTTCTTTCGCGGAGAGTGCTTATCCCCTCCCTTTAGACTGGCCTGAAACTCTTTCAAGATTTTCTTCTGATGCTCAGTAAGTTTAACCGGCGTTTCCACCATCACACGGCATAACAAGTCACCTTGTTGGCCACCGCGTACCGGCACCACACCTTTGCCACGAAGACGGAATAGCTTACCGCTTTGAGTTTCCGCAGGAATCTTAAGATTCACACGACCATCCAAGGTTGGCACTTCGATTTCACCGCCCAATGCAGCATCGGCAATGCTGATCGGTACATCGCAATATAAGTTACGGCCATCACGCTCAAAAATAGAGTGCGGCTTGATGTGGGTTTCCACATACAAATCACCGGCAGGGCCGCCACGTGTGCCCGCTTCCCCTTCGCCACTTAGACGAATGCGATCGCCGTTATCCACACCTGCGGGTAC
>JBFEWA010000152.1:0-7181 GCA_041546605.1 Bermanella sp. | reverse complement strand
CGGTAATCCATTTGGTGTGGGGCAAACGGTAACCATGGGTATCGTCAGTGCCACTGGGCGCAATCAATTAGGCATCACCACCTATGAAGATTTCATTCAAACCGATGCGGCGGTGAACCCGGGGAATTCCGGCGGCGCGTTAGTCAACGCAGACGGCGCACTGGTGGGCATTAATACCGCCATTTACAGTAAATCCGGTGGTAATCAAGGCATTGGCTTTGCTATTCCTTTAAACCACGCCTTACGAGTGGTGGCGGATTTATTGCAATATGGTCACGTGATTCGCGGTTGGCTCGGTTTGGAAACACAAGAACTTTCCAGCAGTTTAAAGCAAGCCTTTGGTTTACCTGAAACCCTGCACGGCCAAGTGGTGGTAGGCGTGGTGGATAATGGCCCTGCTTATGAAGCTGGCTTAATGAAAGGGGATATTGTCACTCACTTTAATGGCAAAGAAGCCACCAAGGGCACAGAAACCATGCGTCAAATCGCCAATCTTATGCCTGGGGATCAAATTAAGTTAGGGGTGATTCGCAATGGGCAGTACATGGAATTTATCGCCACTCTGGGACAACGTTTACCCCAGCAATAAAACAGAGAATTAACATGAGGTCAGTGAATCACTGACCTCATGAATTGATCGAGTGCGGCTTAGCTTAAAACACTATGGTTTTATTGCCATGGCATAACACGCGATCTTCTAAATGCATGCGCACGCCGCGACTCAATACCATTTTTTCCACGTCTTTCCCCAAACGCACCATGTCTTCCACTGTGTCTTTATGACTGATGCGAATCACATCTTGATCAATGATGGGGCCTGCATCCAACTCTTGGGTGACATAGTGACAGGTGGCACCAATCAATTTCACGCCGCGCTCAGCCGCTTGATGATAAGGCTTAGCCCCAGCAAAAGACGGCAAGAAGCTATGATGAATATTAATGATACGACCTTCGTATTCATCACACACATCACCCGGTAAGATTTGCATGTAACGGGCGAGGACTATGCTATCCGCTTTGTGCTCGGCAATTAATTGGCTCACTCGATGAAAGTGTTCCTGTTTGTTGTCTTTATCCACTGGCACATGGAAAAACGGAATACCGTGCCATTCTACCAAGCTGCGTAAATCATCGTGATTGGAAATCACACAAGGAATATCGCACTTCAATTCGCCACTGTGCCAGCGGTGTAGCAAGTCCACTAAGCAATGACTTTCTTTAGATGCCAATAGCACCAGCTTTTTATTTTCGGCGCTGTCGGTCACGGCCCATTCCATGGAAAACTCTTCGGCGATGGGTGCGAATTTTTGTTTGAATTCTTCTAGCGAGAAAGGCAAAGAATCCGCTTTGATTGAATGGCGCATAAAAAACCAGCCACTCACAGGGTCTGCATAATGATTGGCTTCCACTATCCAACCACCATGACTGGAAACAAATTGACCTACTTTTGCCACAATGCCCACACCGTCAGGGCACGAAATAATCAATCGAAACGTACGTTGCATAATGTCACCTTAAAATGTGGCCCTGTTATAAACGCTATTGCCCATAAACTCAATCTCCCCTTGAATATAGATAGCCGCAGCGCCACAATGTATTCACTGTCATATCAAATGAAGTTCTTATGCGCTTATTGCTAATCTTATCTTGTATTCTATTACAAGCTTGCAGCACCGCTTCCAACGTACGCTTATATGCAGGTCCAGCCATTCCTGAAGAAATGGAAACCACCTTGGTTTTGCCTTTAAATTTTGAATTATTGTCCTTGGATGGCCAAAGCGTCGCGCAATTTGAACAAACCTTTCGCAACCATAATCTTAATATTAAGTTAACCCCAGGGTTTCATACTCTGGTCATGCAATACAGTGACATATGGGAAATAGACAACGAAAATCATGACAAGCTCACACCCGGGCAGCTCACCTTTAGCGGCACGTTTTTAGAGGGAGAGCGCTTTTTCATACAAACACCGCCTTTGAATACCTATGCCCAAGCTCAGGCATTTGTGCATTCCCCAAGTGTGAACCTTGTGAGTGATCGTCAAACCCTAGCGGGCAGTCATATCGCTAAAGCGGACCCTCTTACCTTTAAAAAAGATGAAAGCGTACAAGAAATTACTTATCCTCACCTAAGGCAGCTGAAGTTTTGGTGGCAACAGGCCAGCTCATACGAACAGCAACAATTTAAGCAGTGGTTAAAATCCACTGAATAGGAGCAAGTGATGCCCTTTATCATGATTGATCAAGGCAGTACCGCTATCCGCCACTACACAACCCCAAAACAAAGTGGCACCTCTCCTACTGCCCAAACCAATCCGGCTCGTACGGTAGAGCTTCAATCCAAAACCGGCCACCAAGCTTATCAGCAACACGCGCAACCCCATGAGCAAGAGCGCAAGGTACATCAAGCCCATGAAATCATGAGCAGTCCTGTTATCAGCCTAGATATCACAAACCTAACCTTGAAAGGTGCATGGCAAACCATGCAGCAACACAATATAAAGCACTTACCTATCACTAAAAACGGCACGCTCGATGCAATAGTAAGTCAAGGTGACATTTTAAAGGCACTGGCTTTTCAGGCTTATGAGCAAAACTGGCTACAACAAAAAGTGTATGCGGCCACCGAACAAACCGACATTCACCAACTAGCCCATGTGATGTTTGATGAGCACATAGGCTGTTTACCCATTGTTAATGAGCAACGGGAGATTCTAGGCATGGTCACACGCAGTGACATACTAAAACTAACCAGTCACTATGGCCCCATGGAATTTTGGGCATAAATACAAAAAATAAGAGACACAAGCAATCGTCAAGTCAGTGCTAAACTGTTAATGAGAAATATAATAAGGGACATATAGATGGCAGTAGAGAAAGTTCGTATCACCCCACGCAAAGCCCTTCGAGTTTTATCCCGCCACGAAGTGAATCGATTAAAAGATGTAAGCCAAGGCGGCCTGCATGAAATTTTCAAGCGTTGCGCTTTCGCTGTATTGAATTGTGGCAGCGTGGCCGATGACTGCATGGCCGAGCAAGAAGAATACACCGCATTTGATATTCAAGTGATTCAATTAGACCGCGGTATTGTTTTAGATCTTTACAATGCCCCCAATGATGCGTTTGTAGATGGGGAAGTGATTTTTGGTATTCGCGAGCACTTATTTGCCGTGTTACGCGACATCATTTATACCCATGATGAAATCATCAACAACCCCAAATTCTTAGCCTGCGCGGACCAAGAACAAAACAGCGAACAAATCACCAACATGGTGTTTCATATTTTACGTAACGCCAACATGTTGCGTTATGGCATGACCTCCAACTTGGTGGTGTGTTGGGGAGGGCACAGCATTAGTCGTGAGGAATATGACTATACAAAAGTGGTTGGCTATCAACTGGGTTTACGCGCATTAGATGTGGGTACAGGTTGTGGTCCAGGTGCCATGAAAGGCCCTATGAAAGGGGCCACCATTGGCCATGCGAAACAACACAATCGTCGTGGTCGTTATGTGGGCATTACTGAGCCTGGCATCATTGCCGCAGAAGCCCCTAACCCAATCGTCAATGAATTGGTAATATTGCCGGATATTGAAAAACGCCTTGAAGCGTTTGTGCGTTGTGCCCACGGTATCATTGTCTTTCCCGGCGGCGCTGGCACAGCAGAAGAGATTCTGTATTTGTTGGGTATTTTATTGCATCCAAAAAACAAAGACATTCCTTTCCCGCTTGTGTTTACAGGGCCTGCTTCTTCTAAAGCATACTTTGAACAAATCGACGCGTTCATTCAACAATGCTTAGGGGATGAAGCCCGTGAGAAATACAAAATCATCATTGATGACCCAGAAAGCGTGGCCATCTACATGCGCGACAACATCAATACCGTCACGCATTTCCGCAAAGCCAATAATGATGCTTTCTTTTTTAACTGGATGCTCAACATAGATAAGGAGTTTCAAATTCCGTTCGCACCCACCCATGAAAACATGAACCGTTTAAATTTATCGCGGGATCAGCCCATTCATATTTTGGCGGCAAACTTACGCCGCGCATTTAGCGGTATTGTGGCAGGTAATGTAAAACAGGATGGCATCATGGCGGTACGTGAATTTGGCCCATTTGAAATACACGGCGACGCAACCATCATTGCTCCCATGGAAGCGTTACTCACCAACATGGTGAAACAAAACCGCATGAAGCTACCCGGTGGCAGCCAGTACGAACCTTGTTATCGCATCGTGAATTAATACTGGTCAAACTTGAGACATAAAAAAACCAAGCCTTGGCTTGGTTTTTTTATGTTCGGGACAAACGCTATAGCGCGATACCATGAAGCCCCAACACATTCACTACGCTCATGGGGCCAGTTGAAGCAAAAAGCGCATATGCCTAAGCTGTCACTTAACGCTCAAATAGCATTTTGAGTTTCTCATCAATGCCTTCATCGCCAATGTGCTTACTTAAGTCCACCTCATAAATACCATCGTATTTACGACGTAACAGGGCTTGATTATCTTCTTTGCTTAACACCACAGATGGTTTTAACAACACTATCAAGTTTTGCTTAACATGGGTTTCACTAGAGGAGCGGAACAACCAACCCAAAATAGGAATATCCCCTAAGAAAGGCACCTTGCTTTGGGTTTCTTGTACCGCATCGCGAATCAATCCACCTAGCATAATCACTTCACCATTTTCCGCTAAGATTTGGGTTTTGATAGAGCGCTTATTGGTAATCAAATCCGACTGGCCCTCTACCGCTGTGGTTTCAACCGACTCAGTACTCTGCTCCACTTCTAAACGAATAAACTTGCCGTTTTGAATATGAGGAATCACTTTTAGCGAGGTACCAATGTCTTGGCGCTCAATAGTAGTAAACGGATTAGAGTTTGACGTACTTGAGGTAGTGCCGGTTACAAACGGAACATTTTGACCCACGATAATTTCCGCTTCTTGGTTATCCAAGGTCATGATACTTGGGGTACTTAATAGGTTGGTGTTATTCACCGACTCAAGAGCTTGAATCAAAACAGCAAAATCATTGGAACCAGCTTTACCTGCGCCACCTAAGGTTAAGCCTGAGCTTAACGGTAACGATGTACCCGAGCTAATACCCATAATTAAGTCCACAATACTGGTACCCGCATCACCAAAACTGGTGGCCGTTAGCGGCGTATCTGAACTGCCATTGGCAATGGCATCACCATCCACCAATGCGGTTTGTACGCCCACACGATCATCCACTGAACCTGTGACTTCTAAAATAGCAGCCTCGATTAACACTTGTGCACGGCGCACATCAAGTTGCGATACCACTTCTTTAATTTCTGACATGGTAGAAGGTTCAGCACGGACCACTAAGGCATTTAAACCTGTATCAGCATGAATACTCACGTTACCTGCTGCCTGGCTCTTGCCTTTTTCGTCTTTCACATCACCCATTAAATTCTTGAGCATTTCAGCCATTTCTTTCGCATCGGCATGTTGCAAACGAATAACGGACGCTTTACCGGAAAACTTAGACGGCTGATCCAAACTTAAAATTAATGCTTTCACATTATCACGGGCGCTTTTTTCACCGCGGATAATCAAACGGTTAGCACGCTCATCCGCCACGACACGAATACGTCCAGCCACACCACTGGCTTCTTTGGTTTTACCACCTTCGCTGACTTTTTCTGGGTCAAGACTGGTAAGAATATCCACTATGTCACCAACCCAAGCTTCTTCCAATTGCACCACTTCTAGTTCAGACACACCTGAGCCATCTAAACGCTCAATGATTTTTTCTAAACGACGCACGTTAGAAGCATGATCGGTAACGATTAACGCATTGGCACTTTTCACACCGGCTAAATGGCCATACTTAGCCACCATTGGACGTAAAATCGGCACAAGATCTAGTGCAGGGGTATCTTTAATTTGAATCACTTGAGTGATGAGCTGTTCGCTCTTTTTTGTGGTGCGTAATGCCGTTGGCATGCCGCCTTCTTGCTTGGTGTCGTTCTGCTGCACAATCTTGATGATGCCGCCCGCCGGAATCGCAGCAAAGCCATGTACCTGCAGTACAGACTGAAACATTTCGTACACATCTTGCTTGGACATAGGCGTTTCAGAAACAATCGTCACCTTGCCTTTCACCCTAGGGTCCACCACAAAGCTGTAACCTGTGATATTGGCAATTTGAGAAATAAACGCTTCGATATCTGCGTTTTTAAGACTCACTTTCCAGGTCTGTTCTTCTTCCGCTAAAGCAAAACCGCTGGGTATCAATACGGTTAAAATGACAGCGTAAATCCAATTTTTTATTTTCATATCCAAGACCATATTTAAAACGCGTGATTGATGGTCATACGCCGACTGCCACGTTCAATGACAATACTGGCATTTCCAGATGCGTAAACTTCATCAATAATTGTTTTATCCTGTGCAGGGTCACCCAGTTGATGTCCATTCACAGAAATTATTTTATCCCCAGGCTTCATACCAATGCTCATTAACATGGTGGATGACGGTGTGAGCACATAGCCATCACCGGCTGCCTGCAAGCCAAGGTTTTCCATGGCCTGATTGGGGTCTTCTAGTTGCTCTTTGGCAAAATTCACAAACTGCTCAGCCGTACGCACACGTCTTAACTCTTGCTTGAATTCCTTGCGTTCTTTTTGGGCTGATTTGGGCTTATCGGCTGTTTTTTTCTGTGTATTGGCGGTGAAGCCTTGTAGTAATTTTTCTGTTTCTTCAAAGGTGAGAGTTTCAAATTTACCGCTGTTATCTAAGATCACCTTGTCTTCATACACTTGCGATAACAAGGCACGACCTTGTACACGATCCCCTATTCTGAAGAATTCACCGTCACGACCTTGCTCCGCAATAATGGCCGATGACTGGGATTTATCTTTAGAAACCGAAACCCCCATGAGCAATAAGCGCAAACGGGTTTTAGGGGCGTCTATTTCTTGTTGCACCGCAGACGTGTTAGTCGTGGGCTCACCAAACAAATTCATCTGTGCCAAGCCATAACTTTGCGGGATAGCCGCTACACTGGTTTGCGCTTGCGACGCTTCCGGCAACACCACGACCGGCTGATCAATCACCAGCCAAGTGAACACAGCGGCTTGATACGACACACATAAGCTCAGAATCCACTTTGCAACAGTGACGCTGGGCTGAAATGCTTTATGT
>JBFEWA010000396.1:0-2771 GCA_041546605.1 Bermanella sp. | reverse complement strand
TCGTGGCTGCTCACCGCTTGAGGGTCGCAATGACCACTGACTTTACCGCCGCGCAAAATAGTAGCGTTGTGGCAAAGCTCGGTGACTTCATCCAGTTTGTGAGAAATGAACAAAATGGAACAGCCTTCGCTGGCTAACTGATTGAGTGTGGCAAATAAGCGTTTTACTTCTTGCGGTGTCAGTACAGAAGTTGGTTCATCTAGGATCAGTAATTTAATGTCTTGTAATAAGCAGCGAACAATTTCCACCCGCTGCTGCTCACCTACCGAAAGGGTGTGCACAAAACGTTGCGGGTCTAGGGCCATACCATAGTGTTCGCTTACTTCCCGGATGCGTTCACTTAAAGCTGCCATATCTTGGCTTTGCTCTTTAGGCAAGCTTAAGGCGATGTTCTCTGCCACAGTGAGGGTTTCAAATAGAGAAAAATGCTGGAAGACCATGCCTATGCCAAGGCGGCGAGCATGGGCTGGGCCGGTGACGGAGATGGCTTCCCCTTCCCATTCGAATCGACCTGCATCGGGTTTCACCACCCCATAAATGATTTTCATCAGGGTGCTCTTGCCTGCGCCGTTTTCACCTAGCAGGGCGTGGATTTCCCCCTGCTTGACGCTTAGGTCAACCCCGTCATTGGCCATACAGCCTGGGTATTGTTTGCTAATACCTGTTAATGCCAGACGATTCATACTACTTTAAGACCATAGATTGATTGAACATGAGAACCTTTAAAATAAAGCTGACTACTCGGACAGGATTGTATTTGCAATTAGTTTGCCAAAACCCTTGTGATAACTAATTTTTGGACAAATGAATACTTTTCTGACTAAATGGTCAGGTTATTGCTTTGTAACAAAGGAATAGAAACCAATACCCGTAGCTGCTTTCTAAGAAAACAGGGGGAACGGCCTTTAAATCAGGGGTATTGGGCAAAGAAAGAGGTATGAATGTGATTCGCTTTTGCTTAAACGGACAATGGGTTGAAGAATCCGATATCGATCCAAACTGGACCATTTTGCGCTATTTACGCACCAACAAAAGGCAGCTAGCTGCCAAAGAAGGGTGTGCCGGTGGTGACTGTGGTGCCTGTTCTATCTTGGTTGGGGATCTAAACTCAGGCGCTCAGTTTGAGTATCAAGCGATCAATGGCTGCATTGCTCTGGTGGGCAGTTTGCACGGTAAATACGTGGTAACGGTGGAAGGTCTTAAAGAAGCAGAGCAAATGCACCCAGTACAGCAGGCCATGGTGGATAAGCACGGCTCCCAATGTGGCTTTTGTACGCCGGGTATCGTGTCTGCTTTAACTGCACTGCATTTTAACCGCTCGCAACAGTCGGCCTCTCAAGTAAGTGATCACGATATCCATGTGGCGTTATCGGGTAATTTATGTCGTTGTACCGGTTATCGCTCCATCATGGATGCCGCCCATGCCATGTTTGAATACCCAGCACCCAGTGCAGATGCCATTATTAATCAGGCCAGTGTGGTGCAATTTGATCCCGCTGCCATGAAACAGGGCACGCAGCCCAGTTTAGAATCCCAAGGGCGTCGCTTATTTGTGCCGCAATCAGAATTCGAATTACAGACGCTCCTGGCGGATTATCCTGACGCTAAGATTTGGGCCGGTGGCACCGATCTGGGTTTAGAAATCACCCAGCAGTTTAAGCAATTTGATTGCATTATTTCTTTGCACCAAATTGCCTCTTTAAAAGCCGTGACGCAATCGCAAAAAGAAATTCGCTTAGGGGCCATGGTGACCTACAGCGAAGCTGAGACGGTGTTAGAAAAAAGTTTCCCTTCGTTTGTCCAGCTTATAGAACGCATTGGTTCGCGCCAAATTCGTAATTTGGGCACGCTAGGGGGGAATGTGGCCAATGGTTCGCCCATCGGTGACACGCCCCCCGTCCTTTTTGCTTTAAATGCAAAATTGGTTTTAGCCTCGAAACAAGGTGAGCGAGAAATCGCTATTCAAGATTTTTATCACGGCTACAAGCAAACGGATTTAAAAGCGGGTGAATATTTAAAAGCGTTAGTGTTACCAAAGCTAACCCCTGAGCAAAGCCTGCATATTTATAAAATCAGTAAACGCAAAGATGATGATATCTCAGCGGTATTAATGGCCAGTCTCATCGAACATGATGGTCAAAGCATTACGGCAGCACGTGTGGCGTGTGGTGGTATGGCGGCCACTCCGTCCCATGCAATGAAAACCGAGCAAGCATTAACCGGTAAGCCGTTCGCCTTGGCGAGCTTCGAGGCAGCCAGCGAATGTATTGCGCAGGATTTTTCCCCCATTAAAGATGTACGTGCCACAAAAGAATACCGCTTAACGGTAGCCAAGAATTTGGTGATTAAGACCGGCCTTGAATGCTTAGGAGGGCAGTAATATGAGTTTCATGTCATCTAAACTCGATGTCTATGAAGTGCGTCGTAAGCGTCCAGCAAAAGGCAAGATTGGTAAGGATCAAAAGCACGAAAGTGCGGATAAACACGTGACGGGCGAAGCCATATATATCGACGACATGCCAGAACTGTTCGGTACCTTGCATATGGCGGTGGGACAAAGCAGTGAAGCTCACGCTGATATTATCAGCATGGATTTATCCCAAGTAAAAGCCGCCCCAGGTGTGGTGGAAGTGATTGTGTATGACGATGTGCCCGGTGAAAAAGACATTGGCCCTGTGTTTAAAGGAGATCCAATCCTTGCCAATGGTAAGGTGGAATACATCGGACAGCCATTATTTGCTGTGGCCGCGACCAGTTTCGAAGAAGCCAAG
>JBFEWA010000346.1:0-3474 GCA_041546605.1 Bermanella sp. | reverse complement strand
ACCGAGAAAGGCTAGGGTATAGCGGTATTCTTCGTTATCACGTTGGCGGATAAGCTGCATACCAAGGACTTGGGTGTAAAAGTCGATGGAGCGCTGTAAATCCCCCACACGGAGCATGGTGTGTAATATGCGCATGGCTTCTCCTCGGCTAGTCGGCTTCTTTGTGTTTGTATTCGCACAAGTCTTCAATCAGACAGCTGCCGCACTTGGGTTTACGTGCAGTGCAGACATAGCGACCATGTAAGATTAGCCAATGATGGGCGTCCATTAAAAATTCTTTAGGCACTAAACGCATTAAGCGTTTCTCCACTTCAAGCACATCTTTGCCCGGTGCAATCTTAGTGCGATTGGAGACGCGGAATATATGAGTGTCCACCGCCATGGCGATTTGTTTGAAGGCTGTGTTTAATACGACGTTGGCGGTCTTGCGACCCACACCGGGAAGCTCTTCTAGTTCTTCGCGGGTTTGTGGTACCACTGAGTTGTGCTTCTCCATAAGGATTTTGCACATTTTAATGACGTTTTTGGCTTTGCTGTTAAATAGGCCAATGGTCTTGATGTATTCCTTGAGGCCGTCTTCGCCAAGGGCGTAAATGCTTTCAGGAGTATTGGCCACAGGAAATAATTTTCGCGTGGCCTTGTTGACGCTCACATCGGTGGCTTGAGCGGATAACGCTACCGCCACCACAAGCTCAAACGGCGAGGAATATTCCAGCTCCGTTTCTGGATTAGGGTTGTTATCCCTTAAGCGCGCAAATATTTCTGTGCGTTTTTCTTTGTTCATGCTTAAACGATTTTGCCTGTTACGCGCACACGCTTAGAGCCTGCAATAACGGGTTCTTTTTTACGATCTTGTGCATCTTTGATTTTGCCATCAATGATATTTTTAATCGCAATTAATAAACCCATGCCCACGAATGCACCTGGCGGCAAAATGGCAAATAAGAAATCTGTGTAGTTATCAAAGAATTCAATTTTCCAACTGGCGGCCGCTTCACCAAATAATAAATCCATATTGGCAAATAGGGTGCCTTGACCAATGATTTCACGCATGGCTCCTAAAATAACCAATACAACGGCAAAGCCTAAAGCCATCATGAAGCCATCAAGAGCGGACGGTAAAATTGGATTCTTAGCAGCAAACGCATCGGCGCGGCCAAGAATGGCGCAGTTGGTAACGATGAGGGGGATGAAAATCCCTAAAACTGTGTACAGCTCATAGGTGTAAGCTTGCATCAAAAGCTCTGTACAGGTCACGTAAGAGGCAATGATCATCACAAACGCGGGTAAGCGTACCGCAGCGGGCACGTAATTGCGCACCATGGAAACCGCAATGTTCGAACCCACCAATACCAGCATGGTGGCCAAGCCTAAACCTAATGCGTTCACCACGGTGCCGGTTACGGCGAGAAGTGGGCAAAGGCCTAATAATTGAACCAGAGCAGGGTTGTTAGTCCATAAGCCGTCTTGGGTGATTTGCGAATAACTTTTAGTGCTCATGGCTGTGCTCCTGTTTGTACAGGTTGTTGACCAAGTGTTGATAACACGGCTTTATCTTTTTCAAACATCACGAGAGTTTGTTTGACTGCATTGATTACTGCGCGCGGTGTAATGGTGGCGCCGGTAAAGGAATCAAATTCGCCGCCATCTTTTTTCACTTTCCATTTTTCAATGTCAGGGTTGGTTAGTGATTTAC
The DNA here is from genome assembly GCA_041546605.1 of Bermanella sp. Classification (GTDB taxonomy): domain Bacteria; phylum Pseudomonadota; class Gammaproteobacteria; order Pseudomonadales; family Oceanobacteraceae; genus Bermanella. The sequence goes on along the minus strand of JBFEWA010000346.1, from coordinate 1,778 downwards.
CGTTAAAGCTTAACACCCAGTTGGACTTTTTCAGCTCCACCTTGTCGCCCAATCCCGGTGTTTCTTTGTGATCCACAATGCGTACGCCCGCAATGGAGCCGTCGGTTTTGACGCCTACTAGCATTTGAATGGTTGTGGTGTAACCATCTGGTGCAGTCACAGGAAAAATATAGGTGTGAGTTTCTTGGTCAAATTGTGCTAGGTGCAATTTGGCATCACTGGCGATAGGGCCTAGATAATTTACATGCAGATTTTGCTTGCTCTCTGGGGAGTGTAGGTCGATGTAACTGTGTAGAAGGTCATGATCCACAGTGTCTTGCGGTGTGATCTCATACAAGGCTTTGGCTTGTGCGTGAGCAATGTTGTCATGGATTTGCTCTTTGGTGTTTTGTTGTACAAGCGCAATGACACCGGCTGTCACAAAGGCAAAAAGGGCTAGGCCAATAGCGTTTTTGGCGATGGATTGACCGAGTGTCATTTCTGTATTTTCAGTTTCTTGAGTACTCATGCTCATTCCTAATCTTTTTTCGCCAAGCCGCGTACGGCTTTTTTGTGGCCATAGGTACGTGGTTGAGTGTATTGATCGATAAACGGTGCGGCAAAGTTCATCAGTAACACGGCAAAGGCCACAGCGTCAGGGTACGAGCCCCAAGTACGAATCACATAAATTAATATACCAATGCCGGCACCATAAATTAATTTACCTAGGTGGGTGGTGGATGCCGTTACCGGATCGGTGGCGATAAAGAATGCGCCCACCATAGTGGCACCACCAAGAAGGTGTAGGGTTAACGGTACATTGGTGTCGCTATCCCAGCCAAAAATGCTGCTGCATAAAATAAGCGCAACCAACATGCTCACTGGGATGTGCCAGGTGAAAATCTTTTTCCATAATAGGAATAAGCCACCCAATAAAAATCCTGCGCTTACCCATTGCCAGCCCAATAGGATTTGAGAATTATCAGCCCCTTGGAAAAGTGGGTTGGATAAAATTTCATCGGCTGTGCTGATGGCCACTAGGTGCTTGTATTCATCCAGTGGTGTGGCCATGGTGAAGGCGTCTATGGTTTCGCGGGATGAAAAAATGACGGTAAATGCGTCAGCAAAGCTGATGCCTTGATTTAACAATTCAGCTGGTGCGCTCCATGATGTGGTCATGGCAACGGGGAAGCTAACCAGTACCAAAGCAAACCCTACCATGGCTGGGTTAAATGGGTTTTGCCCAAGGCCGCCATATAAATGTTTGGCCACTATGATGGCAAAGCCAGTGGCAATAATGGTTACCCAGTAAGGTGCATAAGGCGGTAACGAAATGGCTAATAAAACCGCAGTCAGTAACGCGCTGTAATCTTTTAAATAAAAGCCGATAGGGCGTTTACGTAATTTTAAAATGCCAGCTTCTGCTACTAGGGCCGTTGTGGCTGCAATGATGATTTGTATTAAATGACCAGGGCCAAAGAAATACGTCAATGCAATGATGCCTGGAATCAACGCCAGTAACACCAAGCGCATAACATCTGCCGTGCTAAATGCTCGAGTGGTGTGGGGCGAACTTAAGGATAGCAGTTTCATTTACTCGCCTCCGCTAGTGCATCTTGTGCTTCTTTTAATTTACTTTGTTGCTTTTCTAAGCCCATTTGCAAGGCATCCACTGTGTCCAGTTGTTGCTGCTTGGCCATTTCTAAACGCTCTTGGGCTTTATCAACACGAGTTTGTGCTGCTAGCACTTTTTGCTGTAGAGCATCTAGATCAACAGCAGGTGCTGGCGTGTCTTGTTT
>JBFEWA010000362.1:0-3243 GCA_041546605.1 Bermanella sp. | reverse complement strand
TTGCCGGCCATTGGGATGAGCACTTCCATTTTGCCAACTAGTGCCGTAGACGCTAGCGGTGCTTTGTCCCCTGCATTTAACCAAGTGATGTCTTCTAGTTTGGCCATGGCTTTTAGGAAATTGGTGTTAGCTTGTAGGCGACGTTGATCGTCTTCGCTGCCGTTTTTGAACAAACACTTCACCGGTTTGCCAGGTCCAATGCCTAAATCCGCACGGATGTTACGAATGCCGGTGATCACACCTTTTAGCCATTCAATATCAGTTTCGGCTTGCGCATCTACTTTGCTCTCATCGTACTGAGGGTATTGCGCCAGCATGATGGTTTCACCGTTTTGCGACAGCTTAGTGGTGTCTGCAATGGGAGCCAATGTTTGCCAGATCTCTTCTGTGATGTAAGGCATCATAGGGTGAGCTAAACGCAAAGTCGCTTCTAATACTTTAACTAGGGTGCGACGGGCGGCGCGTTTTTGCGCGTCGCTGGATTCATCGCTCCACAATACAGGTTTGGATAATTCTAAGTACCAAGCGCAGTATTCGTTCCATACGAAGTCGTAAAGCGATTGCGCGGCGTGATCGAATCGGAAATCATCCAGTGCGTGAATGATTTCTTTTTCCGCTTGTTGCAGGCGAGAAATAATCCAACGATCAGCCAGTGATAAATCCACATCGCCGGTGTTTAAATCCGCAATGGCATCGGCGCTTAATGGCGCTTCGTCGGTGTGACCAATGCTTTCCATAACAAAGCGGGTGGCGTTCCACAGTTTGTTACAGAAGTTGCGGTAACCTTCTAAGCGGCTCATGTCGAATTTCACGTCACGACCGGTAGATGCAAGCGACAAGAAAGTGAAACGCAGTGCATCGGTTCCGTGGGCGGCAATGCCGTCAGGGAAATGTTTACGCGTTTGCTTTTCAATCTTCGCTGCCATTTGTGGTTGCATCATGCCGCTGGTGCGTTTGGCTACTAGGGATTCCAAATCGATACCGTCGATAATGTCTAATGGGTCCAGTACGTTACCCTTGGATTTAGACATCTTCTGGCCTTCTTGGTCACGTACAAGACCGTGTACGTATACTTTTTTGAACGGTACTTCGCCAGTGAACTTTAAGGTCATCATGATCATACGGGCAACCCAGAAGAAGATGATGTCGAAACCGGTTACCAGCACATCGGTTGGGTGGAAGGTTTTTAATTCGTCCGTGTTTTCTGGCCAGCCAAGGGTGGAGAAGGTCCACAAGGCAGAGCTAAACCAAGTATCTAGCACGTCGTTGTCTTGGCGTAGAGACACATCATCAGCAAGGTTGTTGTCTTGGCGCACTTCCGCTTCGCTGCGACCTACAAATACGTTGCCGTTGTCATCATACCAAGCCGGAATGCGGTGGCCCCACCAAAGCTGACGAGAAATACACCAGTCTTGAATGTCGCGCATCCAAGCGAAGTACATGTTTTCGTAGCTCTTAGGCACAAATTCGATGCTGCCGTTTTCTACTGCTTCGATGGCTGGCTTGGCCAATTCTTCAATGCGCACATACCATTGGTCGGTCAACATTGGCTCGATCACTACGCCACCACGGTCGCCATAAGGCACGGTTAAGTCGTGATCTTTCACTTCGTCTAATAAGCCAAGCTCATCAAACTTAGCAACGATGGCTTTACGGGCTTCAAAGCGCTCAAGGCCTGCGTACTCTTGTGGCAGTTCCGTGCTGTAATCATCACTCGGTTCGCCGTTGGTGTTGAACACTTCCGCTTCAGCGCGAATGTCGCCGTTGAACGTCATGATGTTGATCATTGGCAGCTTGTGGCGCTTACCCACTTCATAGTCGTTGAAGTCATGGGCTGGGGTGATCTTCACACAGCCTGTGCCTTTTTCCATGTCCGCGTGCTCGTCGCCCACGATAGGAATGCGACGACCCACTAATGGCAATTCAATGAATTTACCGATTAAATCTTTGTAGCGCGGATCTTCAGGGTTCACCGCCACACCAGTATCACCGAGCATGGTTTCAGGACGGGTGGTGGCCACCACAATGTAGTTGCGGCCATCTGCTGTGGTCACGCCATCGGCCAGTGGATAACGGAAGTGCCACATGTGGCCTTTCTTATCTTTGTTTTCCACCTCAAGATCCGAGATGGCGGTGTGCAGTTTCGGGTCCCAGTTCACAAGGCGCTTGCCGCGGTAGATCAAGTCTTCTTTGTATAGACGTACGAATACTTCTTCTACGGCTTTGCTTAAGCCTTCGTCCATGGTGAAGCGTTCGCGGCTCCAATCCACAGACGAGCCTAAACGGCGAATTTGGTTGGTGATGTTGCCGCCGGACTCCGCTTTCCATTCCCACACTTTGTCTAGGAATTTCTCGCGACCAAGGTCTTTGCGGTCAATGCCTTGGGCGGCCAATTGACGTTCCACTACCATTTGAGTGGCGATACCCGCGTGGTCGGTACCTGGCTGCCATAGGGTGTTTTTACCCTGCATGCGGTTGTAGCGAATCATGCAGTCCATGACTGCATTGTTGAAGCCGTGACCCATGTGCAACGAACCGGTGACGTTAGGTGGTGGAATCATGATGCAGTAGCTTTCATCACCACCTTGAGGGGCAAAATAGCCCTTTTCTTCCCAGGTTTTGTACCAAGATTGCTCAATTGCGTGGGGCTGGTAGGTTTTATCCATTGCCATGGCTGTGTATTCACCGATTTTGAACTGAAAAATGGCGCTGATTATAGCGGTTTTTGCCGCTGGATAGTAGCCATAAGGGGCGAGAGGCGCTAGTGAACGGGATGCGGCTCAAATACTGCTTTGGCAAGTATTGACCGATCCACCAAGCTGTTCATAATGACTGTGCCAAATCAGGTAAACAAGGAAAATGGAAATGGCTTATAAAGCAGTTGTATTGGCGGCGCTGGGTAGTGTTGCATTGGTGGGTTGTGGTGGCGGTTCTGGCTCAGGAAGCTCATCGTTTAGTAAATTCTCTGTGTCTGATTTTACTAAGTTAACGAATTCAACAACCATTACAGGTACTTGGGTGGCGATTGCAAATGGCAGCTCGAAATCTGTAGATAGTGATGGGTATTGGGCTGAACAAGATTTTTCTCGTAAAGCATTCTTTATTATTAAGGATACTAATGATCAGTATTCTATATCGAGTTGTACAAGTGGTTTTAACAGCATCTCATATTCGTCCGTAGAAAATACAATTGGACTTAATGCTCCCAATGGATATGGATCATCACTAACAGTACAAGATAAC
>JBFEWA010000500.1:0-1584 GCA_041546605.1 Bermanella sp. | reverse complement strand
TCTTCTAATGTGTCGGCGCCATAAATTTCAGGCTCACGGGTGCCAAGTAAATTTAAGTTGGGTCCATGCAAGACAAGAATTGATGCCATTGGAAGTGCTCACAAATTTGAAGAGGAAATTCGGTTTAGTTTGCCTAATGGTATGGTTGCTGTCTAGCTAACGAGGGCAAAACCCTCGCCCGCTTCACAGCTTTTTTCAATGGGGGTTATTCAATATAAACCTGCACGTTGTTGCGGCCCTGTTTTTTTGCCTCATATAGCGCCTGGTCGGCGTGTTCAATAATGAAGTCGCCATTGTTGCCATTAAAGCTGCAAATACCGCATGAAAAGCTCACGCGGAAATCCCCTTCATCGGCACTGTGCTCTAACTGGCTGAACACTTGGCGGATATTATTCATGACAGTTAGGGCTTGTTGCGCATCGGTATTGGGGAGAATGACCGCGAATTCTTCTCCACCGTAACGACCAATGCTGTCGCTGCTGCGCAAACGTTGGGTTAAAAATAATGACAAAGCCAGAATCACTTTATCCCCCACAGGGTGGCCGTAGTTGTCGTTAATTTTTTTGAAGAAGTCGATATCCACCATGGCAAAGCTTAGTGGTTGTTGCTTCTCTTTTGCCTGACGACAGGCTTGTTTGAGCTTGTCCAAAATATAAGTGTGATTGTACAAACCGGTAAGGCTGTCTTTAGCAATGAGGTTGTTTAACACCCGTGCACGACGGGCGCGGTTCTCTACGGTCATGGCTAAATGATTGGCGTTGATGGGCTTGGTGAGAAAATCGTCGCCACCCTGGCTCATGGCGTCCAGTTGAATGGTGAGATCCTCTTCGCCGGACAAAAACAATATGGGTACGCCTATGTATTGGGCTTGCTGACGAATGACACCAGCCACTTCGGTGCCGGTGCAACCTGGCATGTACATGTCCATGACAATGATATCCGGTTGAAACTCTTCTAATGCCGTGAGCACTTGCATGGGGTCCGTGGTCACATGGGTGATCATGCCCGCTTTGGTTAAGGCCTTCTCACAAAAGAACGCTTGGCTTTTAGAGTCATCCACCACCAGTACCTTGAAAGGCTCCTCTGGTTTGGGTGAATAATATTTTTCCACACTACGAATCAATTGCCCCACAGCTGGGCGCACAAAGAAGCGCAAACCACCGGCGCGATGAGCTTCTAAGCGTTGCTGGATGCTGGCGGATTCTTCTTGGGTGATGAAAATCATGGGCACATTGGATTGCTTGAGCTTGACGAAATGGCTCATTAATTCCAAACCATTGTGCTCTCTCACAAAGTGTATATCGGTGATATAGGCGCTGGCCTCAAATGTGTCTTGTAAGCGGTAAAAATGGTCATTGTCTGTGGCCACTTGATTGCTGATGCCAAAGTGATTGAGTTGTTCAGTGAGCTTTTCCGCCAGCTCAGGGGCCACACATAAAATCACCGGGCGGCTTTGTGGAATCTGATTAACATCGTTTTGATCGGATTTGCGTAAGGAGCTTTGGCCTAGTTTGTCTATTGCGTGCTGCAAGGCCTGCTGCTGATGGGCATTAATTTCGCCTGCTGTAAGAGCATCGCTGAGTA
>JBFEWA010000154.1:0-7119 GCA_041546605.1 Bermanella sp. | reverse complement strand
GCCTGTGTATAGGAATGGGCGGCGCACAAAGGCATCGGTGCCACCCACCAGCTTCACCACCCGTATTTCGTCACGGCGGTTTTCAATAGAGAGGCGAATGGTGTTGCCTATGATCAACAACACCGCCAAACCCAGTAGTGCGGCCAGGGCCCAAACCAATCGCTGACCCAGCTCCATAAACTGATACAAGCGCTTCACCCACATGAGATCCAGCTGCACCGAATCCACATGACGCAGGGCTTGTAGCTTCTGCTGTAACTGCTCTAAGGCATTCTCATCTTGATTGTTTAATCTTGGAATCACGCTGATGACACCCGGCAAAGGGTTATCATCCAAGCCAAAAATCACGTCACTCAACCCGGTGGAGGCGCTGAATTCCTTTAAGGCTTGTTCTGGGCTGATATAGGTGGCGCTGCTTACATTAGGAAAATCTGTGATCTCGGCCGTTAATTCGTCGGCGAAACGTGGCATGACGCCCTTTTTCAAATACACGCTGATTTGGCTGGTTTGATCCCAACTTCGGCTCAGTTGCTTGACGTTTTCTAGGGCAACATACAAGGTCATGGGCAAAGATAGGGCGATAGCGAGCACTAACCAAGTCATTAAGCTTGCGGCCGGAGCGGCTAGTAGTCGCTTCAGGCTGTCCACCGCCATTAATTTATGATGTTGGATGTAGGCCGAGCTTTGGCTCTGAATGGTCACTCGGCGTTGCTGGTTACTGGCAGAGGGTTTAGCCACGAACACCTCCCGGTGCGCGTTCACCTGCCAAGCGTCCTTGGTTTAAGCCAATGACGCGGTAATCCATGCGGTTGATTAAAGCCAAATCATGGCTGGCCACTAAGACCGATACGCCGACACCGTTGAATTGCTCGAACAATCCCATGATCTCGCCGGAGAGTTTCGGATCTAGGTTACCTGTGGGCTCATCCGCCAAGATGAGACTGGGCTTATTCACCACTGCACGGGCAATGCCCACACGTTGTTGTTCACCGCCACTGAGTTCTATGGGGTTTTGTTTTTCTTTGCTGAGCAAACCGACTTTGTCTAAGGCGGCACGCACGCGACGCTCAAGATCACGGCTGGTGTATCCACTAATGCGCAGCGGCAAGGCCACGTTTTCGAACACACTGCGATCAAACAATAATTGGTGGTTTTGAAACACCACGCCCACGCGACGACGATGATAAGGGATTTGGTGCTTAGAAACTCGGGCCAGGTTTACCCCATCCACCAGCACCTGACCTTGGCTGGCCTTTTCCATAAGCATGATGAGTTTTAACAGGGTGGATTTACCGGCCCCAGAGTGGCCAGTAAGAAAGGCCATTTCCCCTTGGCCAAGCTCAAAGCTGAGATCCGTTAATGCTTGGTGTCCGCCGGGATAACTTTTGCTGACCCGATCAAATCGAACGTGTGCCACTTAAACCACCCTGTTACTTATTATTTTTTTATGTGACTAATCTTCCGCAAACAACGCGTTGATGAATTCTTCGCGATCAAATGGGCGCAAGTCATCAATTTGTTCACCCACACCGATAAAACGCACAGGTAAACCCAGTTCTTTCGCGATGGCAAAGATCACCCCACCTTTGGCGGTGCCATCCAATTTGCTTAAGCTGATGCTGGTCACGCCCACCGCCTGTTGGAATAACTTAGCTTGGCTTAAGGCGTTTTGGCCTGTGCCTGCATCCAATACCAACATCACTTCATGGGGGGCAGACTCATCAATTTTTTTCATCACACGCACGACTTTTTCAAGCTCTTGCATGAGATGGGATTTATTTTGCAAACGCCCAGCAGTATCGGCGATTAACACATCCACCCCTTTGGCTTTGGCACTTTGCACCGCATCGAAGATGACCGAGGCACTGTCCGCACCTGTGTGCTGCGCCACTACCGGAACATTATTACGCTCACCCCAGGTTTGTAATTGCTCCACAGCAGCCGCGCGGAACGTATCCCCCGCTGCCAACATCACAGACTTACCTTGAGCCTGAAAACGCTTGGCCATTTTGCCGATGGTGGTGGTTTTACCCACACCGTTTACACCCACCATTAAAATCACATACGGGGTTTTGCTGCTGTCGATTTCTAGTGGTGCATGACATGGGGCTAACAAGTCGGTAAGGCTCACCTTTAAGGCTTCATACAAGGCACCTGAATCTTTTAATTCTTTACGAGATGAACGTTCCGTAAGATCCGCAATGATCTCTTGCGTGGCGGCCACGCCAATATCCGCCATGAGCAATTGGGTTTCGATTTCTTCTAATAAATCGTCATCAATTTCTTTTTTACCCAGTAGCAAATCCCCAAGACCATCGGCTAAGCCAGAACGGGTGCGGGATAAACCAGCCTTGATGCGAGCAAAAATACTGGCCTTGCTGGGTTCGGCCACAACCTCTGATGTTTCAGTGTGCTCAGGGGCAGATTCGGCAGTGTCTTGCGGCTGTGACACTTCGGCCTCAACTAACGCCTTTTCTGATTCGGTTTTGACGGCATCTTCCGCCTTTTTTTTGGATTTTCCCCAACCAAACATGGGCCTTGTTCCACCTAGTGCTATAAAAGGGCTATCCTAACATTAGTCGCCTTTAAATACCGCTATGAGTTAGGCCAGCCGTCACAATTTTCAATCACAGCACCGTAAGGATACGTTATGCCTGTCGATCATCAGCCCACCTTTAGCCGAACCAGCTTAAATGTGCTCATTTTGGTGTGCGTGGTATTGATACTTATCTTTGGACAAACAGGTCAAAGTGATAGCGACATCGACATGCCGCCACCGCCTAAACTGCAAGTGAGTATTTGGCAAACCGACAGCGGTGCCCAAGTGTGGTTTAACCCACTAATGACGGACAAGATCCACATACAGCTGCACTACTTAGCAGGCTTTGGTTTTAACCAAGCCGCCTATCCTGCAGGCACCACTCAGCTGCTGGTGAATTTATTGAATCATCAAGCGCGCCTGCAAGACTTACCCATTCGCTTTAATTTCGATACTGACTTTTTAGAAGCTGAACTCACCTTGAGTACTGACGCGTTACTCATGAGCGAGCAAATTAAACGCACCAAATTACTGTTGTTGCGTCCCATTCTAGACAATGAAACATTGCAAGCGGCCAAACAACAATTGGCCTCCGCCAATGACGCCTTATGGCAACAAGCTTATGCCGGCCATCCATACGCTGGCCCCAAATCCGGCAGCGTTGAAACCCTTGGCGGCATTCACCGCGGCTTGCTGCAAAAATACCAACAAAGCTTCATGCACCCGCAACGCTTATCCGCCAGCATTGTTGGGGACTTAAACGAGCAAGCGGCGCAAGTGATCATGGAAAGCTTATTGCCTGCCAGCTTGTACCCAGCCAGCGACATTAAAATTCAAAAGGCTCTTGCCAATGGCCAATATCAAGATGCCAGTTTGGGCTTAGTGGTCTTACCCGGCAGCTACGATCACCCCAAAGAATTGGCTAGCCAACTGATGCTATTGGAAATGCTCAAACAAATTCAGCCCACACAAATGAAGCTCATCACTGGCAACACCAACAACACTTTACTGGTTCAGCAATGGCCCAGTTTGCTAAGCGCCATGGACAATCCACTGGATTCCGATATGATGCGCGAAGCAAAACGCCAGCGCATAAAAGCCTGCATCGAACAAAGCCAACAAGGGCAAGCATTAAGTCATTTGTTGGTTTGGTTAAATCGCTATCACTTACCCAGTAATTTTCTGCAACAACAATTTAACGTGATAAAAGATTGGTCCGAGCAAGACTGGCAAACCGACATCAACAAGTGGCTACTGCCCACACAGCAATAATCGTTTTAAGGTATTTCATGGCCAAAGCATCTGGTAATCGACTGCGCATCATTGGCGGACAATGGCGCTCACGCATGCTTCCTTTCCCGGATGTTGAAGGTCTACGCCCCACTACCGATCGCGTTCGTGAAACCGTTTTTAATTGGTTGCAACCTTACTTGCCGGGCGCGCGCGTATTGGATGTATTTGCCGGCTCTGGCGCACTGGGATTTGAAGCGCTTTCTCGCGAAGCAGAACACGTCACCTTTTTTGAAAAACATGCAGGTGCCGCGAAACAATTGCAAGACAATGCTAAAACCTTGCAAGCCAATAACGCCCGCATTCTACAGGGTGATGCCCTGAGTTTATTGGCCATGGAACAAGCGCCGTTCCATATTATTTTTCTCGACCCGCCTTTCAAAAAAGATTTACTCCCCAGTTGTATTGCACTCATCGAACAGCACGGGCTCACCGAATCCGGCAGCTGGGTGTACATAGAAAGCGAACAAGAGTTAACTCAGCTGGCTATTCCTGCTCACTGGCGCTTGCACCGCGAGAAAAAAGCCGGGCAAGTGAAATTACGTTTGTTTGAAGTGATGGACACCAAGTAACCCCTTCCACTGCATTTGCTAAATCCCCTCAGTGTGTTTACTCTTTTGACCAGATTTCATCTGGTCAATCTTCATGAGCCCACCTGTTTTAGTCAGCAAATTATCCATGCCACGTTTGGACAACTTGGTTCATCGACCTAGATTGGTGGAGCTGCTAGAGCAAGGCATTGAGTATCCCCTTGTGGTGCTACAAAGTGCGGCAGGATTTGGCAAAACCCATCTGGTTTGCGATTGGCTGCAACACAATGATCACCATGTGTGTTGGTTTTCCCTTGATGCAATGAACGATGTACCCAGTGAGTTTTGGCGATATATCTGTGCCAGCCTCGAATCTTTACATCCGAGCATCACCGCCGACGCTCAGGCCTTACTCAGCAATAGTTATATTGAAGATGTCACCAGTGTGTGTGACCGCTTAATCACGACCCTCAATCAATTTACTCGTCATCGCCTGCGACCTAAGCATTGCGTATTAGTGTTGGATGATTTTCATCACATCCAACACGAACAAATTCTGAGTTCTTTGGGCAGGTTTATTGACCACAAACCCTATTGGCTGCAAGTGGTGATTACCTCTCGCACCTTGCCTGCCTTGCGTCTGCCCCATCGACTTAGTCAAAAGCAAGCATGGCTGATAAACGCACAAGATCTCAATTACACTCAAGCGGAGTGTCGGCAGGTTTTACTTGAAGAGCTGGATGACTCCCTAGACGAAAGTATCCTCCAAAGTATTTATGACAAAAGTCAAGGTTGGCCGGCGGCGGTTCAGCTTCTAGGCCTGTCCATACGTCATGGGCACTCCAATGTCATGTCATCCGATATTATTCCTACCAATATTAACAGCGAGTTTTTGTCTGAATATTTGATGGAGGAAATTTATGCCAACCTCGATGCGAACACACAAACCTTGCTTTGTATCGCGTGTTTGTTGCCTAACTTCAATCAAGAAGCCTTGTCCTTCATTACACAAACCCGCATTTCTAAAGCGGATTATGATGCCGTCATAAATTGCGGCCTCACATGGCAGGGTTACGCAAACAACGCTTCACTGCATGAACTGTTTCGCCAATGGCTAGAACAGCATTTAACACAAACTCAACAGCCAGCACTCAGCACATGGCGCCAGGCGGCACTGGCATGGTTAATCAAAACTGAACAATTTGAAGACGCCTTTCTATTGGCAATAAAAATGCAAGATTGGGCGCAAGCGGCACAGATGTTAGGGGATATTTTTATCCATTCATCTCAAATTGGTCATTTGGATCACTTAAACTTTTTACTGAATCACTTCACGCAACAACACATCGAAACCCTACCTAAGTTGGGCATGTTTCAATCCATTTTGTATTTCAGTCAGTTTAAGAAAAACCAATTACATGAAAGCTTACAGCGAACTCAGTTATGTCTGGAAAACATACAAGATGCACTTTCTCAATCACAGGATACAAGCACACACGCTGCATTGTTGTTATCTGCCGGCATCAAGCATTCACAAGAGCTAAACGATTTGACCCAAGCCATGCAAGTCTTAGAAGATTTGGTGTGTTTGTTCGATGGCAGGGTCCATACGTTGCGCTGTATTGATGCGTCATTCCAATTATCTGCCGGCCACCCCATGTATGCTTGGTGGCACTATATGAAGTTTGTGCATGCCTTCATGCAGGAAGATTTCCCTTTGGCGTTAAGCCTTGGCAAAAAGGCGCTGAAGATAGCGCGCGCAAACAATGATGCGTTATGTTGCATCACCACTGTGTCATGGCTAAGCCATTGCTTATACCAACACGGTGAAATTCATACAGCCTTTGACTATTGCCTGGATATTCAAGCTTGGCTACATGACATCAATGGGTTGACCATGCCCAATATTTCCGCGCTTTATGCAGCGTTGGGTTTTCTCTACGCTGAAATACGCGACATAGAAAATGCTTGGCGCATGTATGAAAAAGTCGAAGCCAACATCACCCCATTCACTGAACCAAGAGAGGTGGTATTTAATCAATACCATTTGAAATTCCGTCTGCTCATGTGCTCACAGGAATACGATGCCGCTCAAGCATGCATTGACGCTATCGTGCAATTTGAAAACGCCCATATACACCAACTTGATCACACCAGTTATTCCGCCATGCCGGATGTGAGTATCTTGAATGCTCTACTGCAACTAAAGCGCAACAATGCCATGGCCATCATTGAGTGGGCCATGCAATACCATGAGCAAGCTCCCAGTGTGGCCATGAAACAAAACTTTGAGCAGTTTATTCGTATCATTGGACTCACGTTAAGCGGGCAAGATCTTAGTGATGAACTTGAGCAATTATTCCGCGACGCCCACGCCTGTGAGCATGTTACCCGTGAGATTAGCCTGTCTTTATTTCATTGCTCATGTTTGTACACACAAGGCGAACATCAAGCTGCGCAAAAAGTGTTTCATGCGGCGGTGTCTCAGGCCTATGCCTTGGGTTATCGACAATTGATACTGGATGGGGGCAGAGTGATTATCGCTTTATTAGAAAATCTTTCTCCCACGTCCGATCTGGTGGAAATCCGCGAGGCGCTCTTACACCCAATGCAACCGCCTCAACCCAGCCTTGCTCCTGTAGAAACGTCCCCCTCCTTAGCCAAAGACCCTAATGCTTATGCTCAGCAACTTGCCACCCTTACCCCTAGGGAGTCCGAAATACTGGCACAGGTTGCACAAGGCAAACGTAATCAAGACAT
>JBFEWA010000165.1:0-6955 GCA_041546605.1 Bermanella sp. | reverse complement strand
GTGATAAGCTGTTTAACCGTTTATCGCAAATGCTGAACGGCATACAAATTCAAGATCTTAATATTCCATTCACTGCGGTGGCCACGGATCTGTCGAAGCAAAAAGAAATCTGGTTTACGCAAGGCTCGTTAGAGGAGGCCTTAAGGGCATCCAGCGCCATCCCGTCTTTATTAATGCCAGTCGTAAAAGGCAATCGAATTTTGGTGGATGGTGCTGTGCTGAATCCATTACCCATTACGCCGGTGGTTGGCAGTCATGCAGATGCGATTTTTGCTGTGGATTTGAGTGCGGATGTGCCTATGCCAGGTGGTAAAGCGGTGGAAGAGAATGAAGAAAAACGTGCCGCCCATGCTCAAGATCAATTGAATTGGTACACCCAGCTTAAACACAAAACCTTAAAGTGGCTTGAGCGTACTGACGATGATGAAACCGAAAAAGCCCTGACGGCGAACTTGGGTAAGCTGGGGGTGGTGTACCAGATGTTCGACACCATGCAAGCGTCACTTATCCAATACAAGATTGCTGGATACCGCCCGGATTTATTGATTCGCATGCCCAAGGATTCCATACGCTTTTATGAGTTTTATCGCGCTGAAGAGCAAATCCAATTGGGGTATGACATTGCCTGTCGTGCGCTAGAGGGCTTTGAGCGTGGCGAAGCCAATACCTATGGTCAGCTTTAAGATGGGCCAAAAGCCTAAGCTTTGCTAGAATCCGCCCACTTTAAAATTCGAGATGCCCTGTGAAAGATGAAATGCAACAGGCTGTGGAGCAATTACACAGCATCGTAGATTGGGTTCGATTCGCTGCTAGCCAGTTTGAACGCTCAGGCGTGTACTATGGTCATGGTACCGACAACCCTTGGGATGAAGCTGTGCTGTTGGTGACGGCCAGCCTACACATGCCGTTTGATATTACGGAGCAACAAGCCGGATGTCGCTTAATCGACGCTGAAAAGCAACTCTTGGCTCAGCGCATTGAGCAGCGCATCACTGATCGCATTCCTGTTGCGTATTTAATCAACGAAGCTTGGTTTTGCGGCATGCCATTCTATGTGGATGAGCGTGTGCTGGTGCCCCGTTCGCCTTTGGCAGAAATCATTCAAAATCGCGTCTCCCCGTGGATGGACGGCAAAGAGCCTGAGCGTATCCTGGACTTATGCTGTGGCAGCGGCTGTATCGGCATTGCTTCGCTGCAAGCCTTTCCTGATGCGCAATTGGATTTAGCCGACCTAAGTCGTGATGCGCTGGATGTAGCAGAAATTAACATCGAACGTCATCAACTGTATGACCAAGTGGCGGCCATCGAGTCTGATTTATTCTCGAATCTGCAACCAGGCTATGATCTGATCCTATCCAATCCGCCGTATGTGGATGCAGAGGACTTAGCCGATATGCCAGATGAATATCACCACGAGCCAGCTATGGGGCTGGGCAGTGGCGATGATGGCTTGGATATTACCCGTCAAATTTTGGCTCAAGCCTGTGATTACCTGAACCCAGAAGGGGTGTTGGTAGTGGAAGTGGGGAACTCTTGGGTCAATCTAGAAGCCGCTTTCCCTGAAGTACCTTTCACCTGGGTGGAGTTTGAGCAAGGTGGCGACGGGGTATTTGTGTTTACACGAGAACAACTGGCCGCGCATCAACACCACTTCCGTGTATAATGTGTGCAATTTTTAGTTAATTAAGCAGTTTACGTATGTCTGGTAATACATTTGGTAAATTATTCACCGTGACCACCTTTGGTGAGAGTCATGGTTTGGCCTTAGGCTGTATTCTTGATGGTTGTCCTCCTGGTATTGAAATCTCAGAAGAGGAGATTCAAGTGGAGCTGGATTTGCGTAAGCCGGGTACCTCCCGCTTTACCACACAGCGTCGCGAGCCGGATCAGGTGAAAATTCTATCTGGGGTGTTTGAAGGCAAAACCACAGGTACCCCAATCGGCATGTTGATCGAAAACACCGATCAACGCTCCAAAGACTATGGCGATATCTCTCAGAAATTCCGCCCATCCCACGCCGATTATGGCTACACCCAAAAATACGGATTCCGTGATTACCGCGGCGGTGGTCGCTCCAGTGCCCGTGAAACCGCTATGCGCGTTGCCGCCGGAGCCATTGCGAAAAAATTCTTAGCCTCTAAAGGCATTGAAGTGCGCGGCTATTTATCTCAGCTTGGCCCTGTAAAAGCCGAGAAATTCGATTGGGAACAAGTACGTCAAAATCCATTCTTCTGCCCAGATGCCGACAAAGTGCCTGAAATGGAAGCCTACATGAACGCCCTGCGTAAAGAGGGTGACTCTATTGGTGCCAAAATTTCTGTGGTAGCCAGCGGCGTGAAGCCCGGCTTAGGTGAGCCCATCTTTGATCGTTTAGACGCGGATCTTGCCCACGCCTTAATGAGTATTAATGCGGTGAAAGGAGTGGAAATCGGTGATGGCTTTGATGTGGTTGAGCAAAAAGGTTCTGAGCACCGTGATGAAATGACCCCACAAGGGTATTTATCTAATCATTCGGGCGGAGTGATCGGCGGTATTAGTTCTGGCCAAGACATTGTGGCGCACATTGCGCTTAAGCCCACGTCCAGTATTACGGTACCTGGGCAAACCATTGATGTGAATGGTGAGCCTACCGAGCTGATAACCAAAGGGCGTCACGATCCTTGTGTGGGCATTCGTGCAACCCCGATTGCAGAGGCCATGATGGCCATCGTGCTGGCGGATCATTATTTGCGCCATCGCGGACAAAACGCGGATGTGAACTGCACCACGCCGGTTATTCCTTCTCAGGCATAACCGCGCAAACCCAAGACGCCCAATTTTATTGGGCGTTTTTTTATGGCGCCAATGCCATGATTCACTAGGGATACAAAGCGCTTTTTATGACGACTCATAATGCTTTGCCTTACTGGCGACTCTCTTCATTTTATTTTTTCTATTTTGCACTGCTTGGTTGCATCTCACCCTATTGGGGATTGTTCCTTGATGATAAAGGCTTTAGCGCGCAAGAGATTGGCGAACTCATGGCCTTGTTTGGCTTGGTACGCATTTTGGCGCCCAATGTGTGGGGAGCGTTAGGGGATTACACAGGTAAGCGCATGGCATTATTGCGCTTAGGTTGTGGTGTTTGCTTTTGCGTGTTCTTAAATATCTTTTGGGTGGACTCGTTTTTCTGGATGGCCGCCATCATGATTGGCTACGGTTTTTTCTGGGCGGCGGTATTGCCGCAGTTCGAAGTGGTGACGCTGAACTATCTTAAAGGGCAGACCGATCACTATTCCAAGATTCGCATCTGGGGCTCCATCGGGTTCATTGTATTAGTGGCACTTCTTGGTTGGGTGTTTGATTTTATCAGTGTGAAATATCTCCCCGTATTCATGCTGGCGTTATTACTGGCCATTTTCATCAGCAGTACCACAGTGAAGAGCAGTGAGTCTGTGCATGAACACGAATCCAGTGATGGATTCTTAAAGCTGTTAATGCGCCCCACAGTATTAGCATTTTTGCTGGCGGCTTTTTTGAATCAAGTGAGTCACGGCGCCTATTACACGTTTTTTAGTTTGTATTTAGAGCAAGTCGGCTACAGCAAAAGCATGATTGGTTTTTTATGGGCCATTGGTGTCATCGCCGAAGTAGGCATTTTTTTAATCGTGCATAAAATATTTGCCAAGTTTGATCATAAAAGCGTACTGGTTCTAAGTTTGCTCTTGGGTGGATTGCGCTGGTTAATGACCGCGCATTTTGTGGATACCCTTTGGGTATTAATGCTCATGCAATTACTGCATGCGGTGACCTTTGGGGCTATGCATTCGGTGGCCATGCATTACATTCATTTGTATTTTAAAGGTAAGCACCAAGGGCAAGGCCAAGCCTTCTTTTCAAGTTTCACGTATGGCGCTGGCGGTGCGTTAGGCGCCTATGTGTCCGGTTGGGTGTGGCAAGATGATTTAGGCGTCACCATGTTTGAGTGGGCGGGTTACAGTGCCTTGCTTGGGGCTGTGATTGCTTGGTTGTGGGTGAAACGGGGTGATCGTTCGGCTGTGGTTTCTGGTTGATCAATTTACTAAGCCGTTCGCCCTGAGCTGTGAGGAGCGAACGTAGTCGAAGGGTGGCAGCACTCTTAGCGCAAGTGCGTTTTTGGGAAAGCGTGACGTTCTGTCTTACCCGCGAAGGCGGGTATCCATATTAGCAAGTGCGTTTTACGGATAGTGTTAATTATTTGAGATTTCGCATTCTGGATAATTAAAGCTAGTACGGTTTTTTCTTTTCGGGATTGCATCCCGGACCCTGCTTCGCGGCTCGCCTCACGCCGCCAACCTTTCATCGCTCTAATGCATCCATGCAGTCGCGATATTTGTGCATCCATGCACGTCAGAGTGAATTCGATTTTAGTAATGAGGCGCTCGGAGGCCGCATGCTGGTATCGTCGTGTTTGGTTTACGGTTGGTTCTGCAACGGAATCTAGCCGTTCGCCCTGAGCGCGAGGAACGAGTAGTCGAAGGGTGGCTTGGATTCTTAGTCTAATTGCATTTCTGCCGCTAATTTAGAAAATAGTGCGTGTTTTTACTGGCGCCCTGAAATAAAGTCGTGCAGTATCAATGACTTATAAAAATACATACCGAGATTGCGAGAACTTGCAAGCAGGTCAATACCGCGCATGCGTGTTTTTCCTGAGAAGCCGAAATGGAATTTGGTCTGAAGCCCGTAATTGCTTGCCCTCTAGATGAATTCCCCTTAAGTTTTGAAGCTGTAAAAACGCGCATGCGCACGATTAAAATGTTATAACTCATCAGAGATCGGAAAATGAATCCACCTGATATTAAGAGAAAGAGAGAATTACTTCACCCTAACGATACGGCGAATCAGATACATGTGCACAGAAATTGCACAATTGAAGGAAAGAAGATCGAACTAGGTAAAGGTAAGGCTTGCGATGTTTTCAATAACGTCGAGTTTATTGACTGTGAAATAAGATTGTACTCTTCTGGTCGAGAAACTAAGGGAGCCACCTTAAATAGCCATTTTAAGAGTTGTTATATCTGGGCACACAAAATACAAAATATTCCAACATGGGAAGCATCATTTGATTCTTGCATTTTTAAAGGGAAATACGAAGCTAGGTTTCCTGGTATCGTCAAGGATTGTGATTTCTCATTAGCATCTTTTAACAGTGCTTGCTTCCAACAGGATGAGCCTCTCGGTAATGTTAAATGGCCAAAGTATCCCCATATAGTTGTGTCCGATGCTATAAAAAACTTTGAAGACTGGAGCACAATTGAGAAGCCTAAGGAATTAAGCCGTTTTATTGTTAATCCAAAAACTAAAGGTAAAGTTGTCTTAATTAATTTGGCTACAGCAGTGAACGAGCCGGATATTTTTTGGGAAGTTATCAAAGAAAAAGACTATGTCAGCACCGTTAAATAAGAGTTATAACAAGGCGCTGCAACCGACAGCCAAAACTGTCACTCGTTTTGCGTACCGCAAAACAAGCGCCATTTTTGTCTGCGGCTGAGCGCGGCGTTAGCTGTACACAAGGATTCGAGTATGTGGCCATTTAAAAAGAAAGCTAATAACGATAGCTTTGATGTGTCAGAACATAAGTGGGTGGTAGCTGAAACTACATCCAATGAGCAGCCATTCTTTATTAGATTTAATTCATCTGTAACATCAAAAAAACTCCAAAAAAGCCTCCCGATCAAAGTTGGCTTCGCTATTCACTTGCAAAACCCGAGTGATGAAGGCCTACCCCAGCCGGAAGAGCTGCAAGAACTTGATGCAATTGAAGATAGAATTATTTCGTTGATAAACGGTCTAGGTGTTCAGGTGCTTTCGTTAACCACTGGTGGAATACGTGAGTTCATATGCTATGTAAAACAAGGCTCTGATATAGCCGCTATTCACACAGACTTGCTAGAAAACATCACCACACATAAAGTTCAGTGTATGGCAGTAAACGAACCCGACTGGGGCACTTACTATGAATACACTCCCAGCTAACAAGGGTAGGCAAAATCGCCCGCAAAAAGCGCGGGCTGGACTCGCTAACGCTCGCCTTTGCTACCGGCGTTATGTGTAAAGGAAGACGTAATGATCGGTAAACTATTCAAAGGAAAGCCAAAGGAAAAAGAGCCAGAAGAAGAGCTTATTCCGGTTCCTGTTCCAGCGTTAGTCTCTGTGTTACTCAATCAAGAAAATGAAAAAGGCTCTCCGCTAACTGAAACAGAAGTTATCGAAATACGAGACAACGCAGCTTGTATCATGATGCCTATTTCAGTCGCAGAGCAAATGGCGGAATCGCGTGGTTATCCAGATTTAGATCCAGAATACGTCTGGGAGCAATGGCAACAAGCCAGATTAGAGCTAATCGATAATGAAAACTCATAACAAGGCCAGCCAGCATCGCTCCCTGCGGTCGCTGGACCTCGTTTCACTCGGCCGCTGCTGGCGGCGTTAGGCATAGGGGAAAAACGTCGCATGGACCGCAAGGTTGTCGGGGTAGCCAACGGATGGAAGATACATCTGAATAGGAATGTTCATATGTATACCCACGACTTGGTCATGTCGAAGGGCCAAGACCGTTTCAGCATTCCCTGCGAAGATCTTCCCGCAAAAGAGAAGACGATTGGAGTCTGGCTACACGAGTTAGAAGCGCCAAAGGAGCTTGTTAGAGAGCTTGCGCAGGCTCTTCTGAGTTGGTCGAAAACACTAGATGAGCTTTTTCATATTTATGAGAGCCGGGACAAATTCCTGGCAAACGAGGAAAGGCCTAACAAGGCCAAGCAAGCAGGGACGCCTTAACAGGCGCCCCTGTTGGCGACGTTAGTAGGCATTAATAATGAGTGATTTCTACAACTCTGGATATTCTGGTGGTGATTGGTATGCACTACGGGATGCAGTTTTAATGGCTGCAATGAAAGATGCACATGGAAAAATCGAAGTCTTCGATAAACTTCCGTCG
>JBFEWA010000415.1:0-2623 GCA_041546605.1 Bermanella sp. | reverse complement strand
GCAATTTGTGTCACTGATTTAAAATAGGATTTTAAAGTTAGGTGATATTTTAGATGTCGGTTGCCTACTACAATCAATTTACCGTCTGGCTTTAGTGCTTGGCGGCTTTGTTTGAATAAGCGCTTGGCAATGTGATCACCCACGGTGTTACTTTCGTGAAACGGTGGGTTACATAAAATTAAATCATAGAGTTTTGATGAATCGGGTAGGCCGTCGGCCCAGTGAAACTCAGCATGATTGTCTAGATTGTTCAGAGCCCATGATGTTTTGGTGCTATCCACGGCCATGTAAGATTCATCAAAGAAATCCATGCTCGAAGCGGGCGCCATGGCGGCATATTTGATACCCAAAATACCACTGCCACAGCATAAATCCGCCACGTCTTTTGCTTTGGGTAAGCTTGCGATGTGATCAAGGAAAAATTGGGCACCAGGGTCAAGTTTGTCTCGACCAAACACATTAGCGTGACTGCTTAGTTCTATGCCGGACAATGTATTTTTTTTAGGGTACTGATCTGCAAGGGCTTGGGTTAAATCTAATTGAAAAACAGTGGCTTTTTTAATGAAAGGGAGGCGCTTTACAGGGCCAAATCGTTGTAACTGTTCCAATATGGTTTTCGGTAGGTGCTTCATCATGCCCCCTAGCCATACTTGCTTGATTCCCATTTCATGGCATCGGTTTAATTGATACTCAAGGAAACTGGTATTTCTAGGTAACTTAATAATGGCCAATTTGTCGTTGGCGTTTACTGTATCGATGGAGCTGACAAAAGGCATGTCACTGTTGATTTTGTTGAGTTCTCGATTTAGTTCAAAAGCCTGTTTGGCGCAGAAACTGTCATTTTGCCAAAAGCGCAATGAAGCATTTAGGGCGCAGCCTAACGCCCCGAACTGATCGTTCAAGATAATCAGTTCAGATTGAGGGGCGGTGTCTTGTACCAGATTAATAAGGTATTCGTCAGCGGCGTCCCATGCGCGCAGTGCTTGCTTGGGAGAAGCGCCTGGGCGAGCGAGAGAAAGTTCACCCGAGGCGAGGATAAGTGACTCAGACTGCATAGGTTAGAAGATGTCGTTGCTCGTCGGTTTCTCTAATTGATCCCATAAATTCTCAGAGCGCTCTCTGATTCTTTCTGGCTTGCTTGGTGCGGCAACTTCAATTGTCTCGATGCTCTTGTCTTTCGCAGGCTTGGAGACGTGTTGCTTCTCAATTAGGTTGTTGTCATCTAAGAACTGTTGGTAAACCGAACGCTGACGTCCTGTTTTGCTAGGCAGGGCCGCTTTTTTCTTCGCTTTGCGCTGTTTGTTCTCTAGTTTTGTACGCTCTTTAGAGCCGGTTTTGACCCCGCCTGTGACGCGTTTTAGAGAACGTGATTTTTTAACTCGAGACATGATATCCACCTATATATAAGCGGGCGCATATTATCATATCCCCTTAAATAAATGAATTGATTATTTTGTGAGCAGTTGATTGTGTAAGAAGCTGATACAATAGGCCTTTTTGGGGTGCACATGGGTTATTTGTCCGCGCTGGAATACACCTTGTCGGTGACAGGGCCGGTTTTTATCATTGTCTTTGTTGGTTTGTATTTAAAGCGCAGAGGGCATATTGATAGTGGCTTTGTGGGGAACGCTTCGGCCTTGGTGTTCAATATCTGCCTGCCCATTTTGATCTTTCTTTCCATGATCGATAATGATTTGCATCTTGGGGATCAATTACCCTTGGTGTGGTTCTGTATTTCTGCCGCCATTGTGAGCTTTTTGCTGTTCTGGTGGTTGTCTGCCCTTTGGGTTCCTCATGCTGACCGAGGCGTGGCGGTACAAGGGGCTTTTCGCAGTAATTTGGGGATCGTGGGCATCGCTTTGTGTGCCAAAGCATTTGATCAAGAAGGTTTGGCCATTGGGGCTGTGATCTTGGCGGTTGTGACGCCGGTTTACAATATTCTATCGGTTTATGCTTTGAATCGCAGTTTGCACCCTGGACGTTCCGTTCAATGGGGTAAAACATTAAAAGATATTGCTAAAAACCCGTTGATTATCGCCATATTTCTAGGCTTTTTTTGTGCCTGGCTGGATTTCAAGCTGCCAAAAGTCATGTATGATGCTGGTCAGTATTTAGCCCGTATGACATTGCCACTAGCGCTGATTGCCATTGGTGGTTCGTTAAGCTTGCGCGAGCTGAAACATACAAGCTCAATTTCTACACAAGCCGTCTTTGCAAAACTTGTGATTGTCCCTGTATTCGTGGGTATAGCAGCCTATTTACTTGGCTTTAACGGGGTAGAAATTGGCTGCATTATCTTGATGTTTGCCAGTCCAACAGCCGCGGCCAGTTTTGTCATGGTGCGATCAATGGGCGGCAATTTTACTTTGGCATCGAACATCATTGCGTTAAGCACCCTAATGTCTGCCTTTTCAATTAGTTTAATTTTGTACTTGGCTAAAGTTTTAGCTTGGGTTTGATAGTGGTAAATAAGGATATGAGTCAGAACTCAGAACCAAAGGTTTATATTTGTGCCGATCCAGAGGATAGCTCAGATATTCTGTACACCATAAGCCGTGTTGTTCTTCAATTGGGTGGTTTGCCTATCAATTTATTTTTTAAACCAGAGGCAGGTGATTACGAT
>JBFEWA010000103.1:0-8973 GCA_041546605.1 Bermanella sp. | reverse complement strand
GGCTGTTGGGTGCAAAGACCTTTTATCCTATCCACCATGTGGAACAAGATATATCGTCAAATTAGTTAGTCTGATTTAAAAAAGATAGTGATGTATTTGGTGTTCATCTTTGGTAGGGTACAAAAAGAGCTTATTTACCAATTTGGTATAAAAATCCAATGAAATATTTATTTTTTCAAATAAGAAGGTTACTTAATAAGATATTTCAACTTAAAGAATAGTAATAAATTCAGCCACTTAGCTTGTATCCAGTACAAAAATAGGGCAAAGTTTCCTAAGTGGCTATATAAGCTGGTTAAATGTTGTACAACTTGGCAGCCTGATTTGTGAAATTTATAAGGGAGTGGCCCTTTATGACAAAATCTGAGCTCATTGAACGCATTACTGAAAAACACCCAGAGCTTTCTAATAAAGACATTGAATTAGCGGTAAAAACCATTCTTGATACCATGTCTCAGGCATTAAGCCAGGGAGATAGAATTGAGATTCGTGGTTTTGGTAGCTTTTCCTTGCATTTTAGAAACCCTCGCGTCGGGCGTAATCCTAAAACAGGCGAGTCCGTACATTTGAAAGGTAAGTACGTACCGCATTTTAAACCTGGCAAAGAGCTAAGGGAGCAGGTTAACCATACAGAATAAGTCTGTATGGTGTCGCCCCAATCATTGAGCGGCTTTATGGAAAGACCAGAAAATACTTTTAAAAATATCCCTGAATACACACAACTTAAGCAGCATTTTGAGTCCATTTGCGACCAAACCATGCGCGCTATGTTTGACCAGGACACTACGCGATTTAATCAATTTACGCTCACGGCTGCTGATTTAACCTTGGATTTTTCCAAGAACCGAATTACCCAAGATACCCTTTCTTTATTGATTCAACTGGCCAATTCTCGTCATTTACCACAAGCGATTGAGGCCATGTTTTCTGGTGCATTGGTTAATAAAAGTGAAAAGCGTCCAGCTTTACATACGGCCTTGAGGCACTTCTCTGAAGAGCCTGTCATGGTGGATGGTGTGGATGTGATGCCTGAAGTTCGAGGTACCTTAACTCGAATGAAAGAATTTTGCTGGCGTATTCGTAATCAGCATTGGCGCGGATTCAGTAATAAGCCATTTACTGATGTGGTTTCCATTGGTATTGGAGGATCATTCCTAGGTCCTAAATTAGCGTCTCAGGCACTGAAACCCTATTGGGGTAAGAAAATAAACTGCCATTATTTAGCCAATATAGATGGCTCAAATTTAACGGAAGTTTTACAAGGCTTAAATCCTGAAACCACTTTATTTATTATTCAAAGTAAAAGCTTTGGCACCCAAGAAACGTTAAAAAATGCCACGGAGTGCCGTCAGTGGTTTTTAGATAATGGTGGCCAAGAATCGGATTTGCCTCGACACTTCACAGCGGTGACGGCCAATGTGGAAAAAGCAAAATCCTTTGGTATCAGTGAAGAGAATATCTTTCCCATGTGGGATTGGGTTGGGGGGCGTTATTCACTGTGGAGTGCCATAGGTCTCCCTTTAATGCTGACGATTGGCCATGAAAACTTTAGGCAATTGTTACAAGGTGCTTATGAAATGGATGTGCATTTCAGAACGGCATCGTTTGAGCAGAATATGCCAGTGATTATGGGATTGTTGGGTGTTTGGTATATAAATTTCTTTAACGCTCAAAGCCATGCAATCTTACCCTATGATCATTATCTAAGGGGTTTACCAGCTCATATTCAGCAATTGGATATGGAGAGTAATGGTAAGTCTGTGGACACTAATGGGCATCCTCTTGATTATCAAGCGGGACCAATTATCTGGGGTGGTGTTGGCAGCAATGGACAGCATGCATACCATCAGCTGCTTCATCAAGGTACCCAGTTTGCCCCTTGTGATTTTATTTTACCCTTGATGACACACAATCCTGTGGATCATTTTCATGAGTTATTGGTAAGTAACTGTCTAAGTCAAAGCCAAGCTTTGATGCGAGGGAAAACTTTAGAAGAAGCGCAAGCAGAGCTTAAAGCGGTAGGTGTAAGCGCTGAAGAAATTGCAACTCTGGCTCCGCAAAAAGTCATTCCTGGCAATCGTCCTAGTAATACTATTTTCTTTGATAAGGCCACACCTAAAGTGATTGGAGCGTTAATTGCTTTATACGAGCACAAGGTGTTTGTTCAAGGGCAGATTTGGGGGGTTAATAGTTTTGATCAATGGGGGGTTGAACTGGGCAAGCAATTGGGTGATCAGGTTCATAGTGCTTTATTGGCAGAACAAGACTCTGACATCCCACAGGGTTTTGACTCATCTACGTTAGGATTAATTCACGCATTTAGAAGTATGAAAAATAAACTTTGATACAAAAGATTTATTTTTCTAACGCTCTAAAAATGCAAAGCTTAAAAACGTCACAAAAAGGCTTAGGGCTAAAATAAAAGCAGGTTGTGCTACGGCCAGCATGACTAAACCTGAGCCAATCCACATGCTTTTCACGAATTCGACATTCTGTTTGTAAGCGTTGGTTTTGCACCGGCGGTACTCTTCTGTATTTCGAGAGATACCGAGAGTTTGCATGAGAAATTCAATTAGCTTTTCCATATACCCCCCTTGCTTCTTAATTACAGGTTAATTGAGAAACAGGGGTTTGCTAGAAAATTCCTGAAAAAATCTGACCATTAAATTATTAATAAAATAATTCCATAATAAAGATTCTCAATGCCCTTTTTTGGGGCGAATCTATCCTGTTTTTTTGTCGTATATTGCGACTACCTGTCTACTTAAAGCAATTAATTGTCCATTTGGAGAGAATATATTAGCTTGTGTATGTGCCAATCCAGATTTGGCTTGAGTGACTTCACATTCATAATATAGGAAGTCATTTGCACCCAAAGGCTCTCTTGGATGAATGAATTCTACATTCCATGTGACACTGCTAGCAGGGGCTGGTTGCTTCAAGAGAGGGAGTACCGCTGGGAGCCAAGCGTCTATTAATGCGAGAATATTGCTGTCATCTAACTCATCACATGGCACTTCAAACTTCATCCAACCCTTTATGGGTTGGTTTTCACTGCCGCTATATGGAAAATTATTACCATTTAAGCGCATGTCTATGTGCTGAATGAAACTGGGTGTTATGCCTTTGAGATAGGGCAGCTTTTTCGCATCATGAATGCTTGGAAGTGTTTCGCAGAGTGGAGTATCTATGACGATACTTGATTGGCGTTCACTGGCAAAGCAAGCCGTTAATAGGGTTTTAATACCATCGGCTTGGCCAAGAGAAGCTTGAATATGCGTAATGGATTTTCCGGACGAAATGATGTGATACTCAAGCTGTAAGGGCTCATTGGTAATGAGAGCCCCACAAAAATGAACATTAACTGAACGTAACTCTCGATCGGTAAAACCTGTATTGGCTTCTATGTGTGTTAATAATAATGCCGCTGTCACGCCACCAAATACACTGCGGCCCTGTGCCCAAGAGTCATCAATAGCAAAGGGTTGTGATGATTTTGCTAATTCAAGATAGTGTTGGAATGGGTGCATACGGGAATCTCTTATCAAATCCACCCAGTATTCTCATGGTGGCTTATAAAATCAAATAAAAGATTGTTTCACTACATTTGTTCTTGGAGTCGCAGGGGTTATTTGTTAGTTTCGATGCTCCAAATATATAAAAGGGTGAATCTATGACCATTGCATATTGGTGTGTGTTTTTAGCGGTTCTATTGCCATTGCTGTTTACGGCATTGGCCAAGTTTACAGGTAACTATGGACCTAAGGCGAACTTAGCCCCAAGGGAGTATCTAGAAGGGTTGGATGGCTTTCGTAAGCGAGCTAATTGGGCGCAATTAAATACTCATGAGTCAATACCGGGGTTTATGGCTGCGGTGATCATCGCTCATCAAATGCAGGGTGATCAATCCATGATTGATGCCTTAGCAGTCAGCTATATTGTTTTGCGTATTGTGTATGGATTCTTGTACATGGCAAACAAAGGGGTGCCACGTACCCTAGTCTGGACCGCGGCATTGCTTTGTACTTTAGCTCAGTTTTTTACATTTTGATTATAAATCAGAAAAGTGAAACCAATTGAGGTCAGCGCCATCATTTGAGGGGCTTGATTTGCTGGTTTTATCTTGAATGGTGACATTCTCGACACGACAACCTTCATAGCTGGAGCCATTGCTGTCTTGTGTGAAATCATAAGAATAGCTTTCTCCAGTTTTTATGACCGCAATATGTGAGTTACCATTTTGATTGCGGTTATCACATTCGCTTAAATGAATGGATATTTGCGCTTCTTCTGGATAATTCTCAAAGGTTTCCCCCCCCCAAGCGATTTCGTTTAACGTGAAGCGTTTGTTTTGAATGAGGAAGTGGGCATCATAACCCGCCACCTTACAGTGACCATTAATTTTGCCTTTCAAACCTAATGATAGGAAGTTTACTTCATTATCTATGGCATCTTCTTGTTTAAAAAGATTGGCAAAATTACTGCGTTCACCGCTGACAGTAGAATTTCCAGAATAAGACATATCAAATGTACAGCCCTGTGATACATCAATTTCATCATTCATGCATTTTGCAAAACCATCTGACGATGAGGAAAATAACTCATAGCAAATATCGACGTCATTGGGTTGCCCCAGATCTCGTACAACCAAGTTATCAATTAAAACTTGTTTGCTGCCAGTACCATTTGAAGCGATTGAAAGAGCGGTATAGCTACTGTTCGCTTCGACCTCTACATTAATGGCTTCAAACCCTTGCGTATTGGTTTGATAAATATGGGTGTTATCACCAAATTGAACAGTAAGAGATTTTGCTTCTTCAGACCCGTTTGCCTGTATAGCGTATACAAGGGCCACCTGATAACGATTACCTGAGGTGGTAGGAATCATGGAGTGCAAATGTAGATTTAATGGTGTGGTGTCGTTCATGCCGCAGGCAGATAAGTTGCCCTCCATCATACCTAGCATATTTTCGTTACCGCCAAGACTAAATATACTGGCTTTGGCGAGTTTTTGCTGGCTTGGGCAGAGCAAGGCAGCTAGGTCTTGATCCATATCTACCGGATCGTATCCTAATAGTTCAGCCAAGCGGGCCAGGCCGTCTTCCTGCCAAGACACTTTGAACAGAATTTTCCCATTATTTATGTATTCACTATCTTGCGGTGTTTCTGTAAGTCCGAAATGGGTGTAAACAAAATTGTCGCCTGTGTAAAAATCACTGTAGCTTTGAATGGCGAAACCTTGTGTTGGCTGTATATCGTTTGCGGTGTTGGCGATATAAGGTTCAGGGTCAACCTCATTGGCTAAACCATCGCCATCAATATCTGGGTCGGAATTGTTACCGATGCCATCACCATCTGTGTCGGCCCATTCTGTGGGGTCAAACGGGAACACATCATTATTGTTTTGATAGGTATCGTTATCGATGTCGGTGTCGCTGTTATCACCAATGCCATCGCTATCGGTATCATTCCACTCTGTGCCATCAAGGGGAAAGGCATCCTGAGTGTTGACGTAAGCATCGCCATCAATATCGTTATCTGCGTTGTTACCGATGCCGTCATTATCAGTATCTAACCATTCACTTGGATCTAACGGGAACGCATCGAATATGTCCAAGGCAGGATCGTTATCATCATTATCATCCTTGTTGTTGCCGATGCCATCGCCATCTGTATCTACCCATTCTGTTGGGTCAAGAGGGAAGGCATCCCGCGAGTCATTAACAAGGTCGCCATCGTCATCGGAGTCAAAATTATTACCGATATTATCTCCGTCGGTGTCGACACTTTCACTCTTGTCATATGGGAAAGCATCTAAAGCATCGTCTACACCATCGTTGTCGTCATCTGGATCGGCATTATTCCCAATATTATCTTGGTCGTAGTCTTCGCTTTCTGTCGGATCCAATGGGAAAGCATCGAGATAGTCAGGTACGCCGTCTTTATCAGAGTCTTTGTCTTTTGGATCTTGTGGAGTAATGACAGGCTCTTCTGTTACCGGTTCTTCATCGGTACCAAGCGGTAATACATCCAGTTCAGTCACATCATCAATAATGTCATTTAGGGTATCATCAGGAAGGTCTGGGTATTGCTCATTGATGATTTCGATGATGTCCTCTTCATCTAAGATGGGCACATCTGAGCTGTCTGCTGGGGGAATTGTAGGAAGCTCTGCTACAGGAAAGTCAATCACCTCTGAATTTTCATGCACTTTTTTATAACGAATAAAGGTGGATTCACTGACAATACTAAGCGTCTCATCATTGGCGGCGCAATCTAAAACCACCCGCAGTTCCATGGATTTTTTACTATTGAGCTGACACTCAGGTAAGCCATTGGATGATACGTCACCGTTGTATTGAATGCTGCATGCTTCTGGCAAGGTGATGACGCCATCCGTATCTATGGCATCGCGATCAAATACCGCAGACCAATTGGCACTATGAATATCCAAGGTTTTGTCATTTTTAGTACTCCAAGCTCGTATGCCTGAGCCGGTGTAATATTTGTTATTTTGGCTTTGCTGCACACTGGCGGACTGCTGTCCGTTAACAATTAAAAACGCAGGGTGAGCGACTGTACGGTAAAGTTGATTATTGATGGTGATGTCCACAGTGGAAGCCATCCATGTACCGTCGAGACAGGCATGCTGAGTGAGAACTTTGCCGTCATCTTCGACGGGCGTAGGGGCGGGTGCTGTGTCACAACCCACCAGAAATACTATGGCTATCGATGAAAGAAGGCGTTTCATGCTATAGCACTCAAATGATTGATTCTTGAAGACTAGTCCTGTATTCGTCAAATTTGAAAGATGAAACAAACGTATATACGGGCTTCATTATCGCTTTTAATTGTTATGGCTGTGCGGGGTAAATAAGAGAGGGTTTTAGCTGCTAAATATCATATAGAAGGTCATTTATGTGCAGTTAAACGCTAAGGCGTGCATAACGGTTGGCATGAAGAATAGTTAAATTAATTATAGGAATAAGTACGTCGATTGAAATGAAAAAGTAAACTTAAGGAAGAAACAAGCGGAAGATGCCCCCCCCTAACTCTCCGCCATTTTTTAATTCTATATAGCCAGCTCGTTCTCTATTCTTATGCATTGCAGCGATTTGTGAGGCAAAGTGTAACCCCAGTTTTGTGCTGCCATTGCGAAAATCAATGTTATTGAGCTGCTGCCCTGGGTGTTTCATCATATCTTCAGGATAGCCATCCCCATCATCACAAATCTCAATGCACAAATAACCATCTTCATGGCGAATGTTAATCTGGATCTGAGATTTGGTGTAACGTACGGTATTCACAACGATATTGTTGATAATACTGGCTACTAATTCTGGGTCGAAGTACCACATTTCTTCTTCGCCATTAATGATTAGTTCTACATTATATTTTTGCAAAAGCGGCTGATTTTTTAAGTATTGCTCATTTATGACTTCCCATATTTCATGTTCATCGATTACTACGCTTAAATGGTCTTTTTGTAAACGATACACGCCCAATAGATGAATGAGGTCATTATTTAATCGGCTTGCTTCATAATTTAAATTGGCTAGGTGCTTTTGTGTGTCTTTTTTGCAGTCTTCGTTTAGATGATCAATAGAGTTCATGATAAGACTGATGGAATTTTTCATATCATGAATGCAAGAGGCAAGTAGAAAATCAAAATCATTCTTCATGTTTTTATCCTGCCTTTGGTTTCTTAGTAAGTGTTTTTAGGGTGTTGCTGATTGATACATAGCGTTTATATTGGGGGTGGTCTTT
The DNA here is from genome assembly GCA_041546605.1 of Bermanella sp. Classification (GTDB taxonomy): domain Bacteria; phylum Pseudomonadota; class Gammaproteobacteria; order Pseudomonadales; family Oceanobacteraceae; genus Bermanella. The sequence goes on along the minus strand of JBFEWA010000103.1, from coordinate 1,206 downwards.
GGAAATATTACGCACGATCCCTAAATTTTGATGGCATTGTTGCAGTATTTCATTAGAGATACCGGTTTTCTTCATCTGAAAAATCAAGGCTTGAATAATGTTCAAGCGAATACCAATATGTCTTGGGAAATTCTTAGTTGCTCGTAAGAAACATTGCGCAGCTTCTAAGTAGTTTCCGGCTTCAAACATTTGAATACCTTCTTTATTAACCTTAACCACCACTTGTTTACCAACAGAGGAAACAGGTTCATCACTGATGCGGTCAAGTTTTTCTGAAATATCAGGGTTGTCTTTATATTCTTCGGCCAGCTGTGATAATAAATCGTTAGCTTTGTCCTTGTGACCGGTTTGCAGATAGCTTCTAACTAGCTCTAACTGGGTTTTTAAATTGGCAACAGAACCACTTTTCTTAAGTCGAGCCTCAGCCACTTCAAGTGATTTTTGTGCTTTGTCTTTTTCATTGATGCTGGTGTAAGCACGGGACTCAATGAGCTTACTTTGTAATTTAACATCTAGGTCACTGTTTTCTTTGTGGGTTTGATGAAGCGTGCTGAGGGCCTCTTTTGCATAGGCTTTTACTCGTTTTTTATCCCCGCTGTGTAGGGCAGCTTCAGTTAGATTGTCAGCAAGCTCCAACTCATTTTCAGCACTTTTATGAATACTGTTTTCGGCCAAGCGCACGACTCTTCGGCTGGCTTTTGCTGCTGTATCAAAATCACCATTGAGTTTACTAACATCGGCTAAGAGTTTTTGTCGAGATACTGAGCGAGAAGAAATATGTGAGATCTCCTCTAGAATCTTTTGTGCTTCTTGCGGGTTGCCCAAATTAATAAGCATCCTTGCGGCCCCTTCATAGGCTTCTAAGCTGGCGGAGTTTTCTTGGTAAGCCAGTTTATAAGCAATTAAGGCGTCTTTGTGCTGCTCTTTTGCAGCCAGTACATCGGCGTATCCCAATTGGGCCCAGAATAATGGGCGTTTGTCCAAAACCTCTTTAAATAATTGTTCCGCTTCATCCCATTTTTTTAGTTGGATAAGTAATTGGCCTTTGGTTTTCAGACACCAGCTTTTTTGCCGACTATTGCTTTTGATTTTCTGGTCGCATAATTGAATGGCCACATCATACTTTTTCATATCAATGGCTTTGCTGATGTCACTAAGCTCATTTTTTTGTTTGAGGCTTTTAATGAGTCGAGCTTGCAATTCAGC
>JBFEWA010000437.1:0-2350 GCA_041546605.1 Bermanella sp. | reverse complement strand
CTCCCGCTTATCTAAACATAGAAACAGGCCTCCGCTTTTATGACAAGAAATTACGTCATGCTGAAACCTAGGAAAAAGAACTTCTTTCGATTTTTCACCATATTCTAACCATCGAAATGTCCAGCCTGTTAAAGAACTAGCTGCGATCATCGTCCCATCTAGAAAAGGATAAACACCATAATCAATAACATCGTTTACTTTATAGGAAAAAGAATTACTTATAGAACGATTTAAGAATTGAAGTTCTACCACATCAGATGCTTTAACACCCGTAATTCCCCCATCTGTTTTTATAATATCTATCGTACCATTACTAGGTGATGAAATTTTCTTTTCCCATTCTGGCTTCACTTGCCAAATGCTAATACTTTCACCATCAGCCATCTTTGCGAATAAAACGCCATCAACAAAAAACAGCTTAAGCAACTCTCCTTCTGGCTTATTATCCAGCCACGACAGATTATTCTCGCCTCCTAAATTAACCACATCTCCATCTTTATCACTATTAAAGTAAGCCATATTCAGTTCTTTAGCTATTCCAACTGTATGAATATTTTCATAATTAGTATCAAATCTAATAGGCCTTGGCGCATGTGAGCAGTCTTCATCCCAATTACGGACTAATTTTCTATTTATATCGTCATAGACGGTCCATGTTCCATCTTGATTAAACTCAAAGTTTTCAAGATTTGAACCATAAAATGAAGTTTTTTCTGTACCTATTGTAAAGCCTGACGCACTTAAAAATGACTCTAAGGCCGCATCATTGGCAATAGCGCTCGAGTCACCTTCCAATGGCTCAGGGCAATCACCGATTATATTAAAACGCGCATACAAAGTGGCATCCGGAGAGTCGCGATCAACATACTTAATAGCATCAATTGTCATAGAAAGATCTACGTCTATGGTAACCCCTGCCGACCAAACAGACGAAGAAAAGAGCATTAAGAGAAAAGCACGAAGTAGCATGAATAGTCCTTTATATTTTTTATTTTTATAATTTGAATTTTAAGTATGAGGTTTCTTAATTATTCATCATCAAACTCGCGCCCTTCATAAAATCCTGGGGCGAGATTTTCAAAACGGGTGTATTTACCAATAAACGCAAGACGGTCGGTACCAATTTCACCGTTACGGTGCTTACCAATAATAATTTCACCTATGCCTTTATCGGGAGAATCTTCGTTATACACTTCATCACGATAGATAAACGCGATAATGTCCGCATCCTGCTCGATAGCGCCCGATTCACGCAAATCCGACATAACCGGGCGCTTGTTGGGACGTTGCTCTAACGAGCGGTTTAACTGGGACAGTGCAATCACAGGGCAACCAAATTCTTTGGCAATGGCTTTTAACGAGCGTGAAATTTCCGAGATTTCCTGAGTACGGCCTTCACTCTTACCGGCCACTTGCATCAATTGAAGGTAATCCACCATGACCAACGCAAGGTCATTGTTATTTTCACGATACACACGACGACAGCGAGCGCGCATTTCTTGGGGAGTTAATGCTGGGGTGTCATCAATATAAAGTGGTTTGTCTTTCAACATATTGAAAGCAGATGTCAGTTTTGGCCAATCCTCTTCATCCAACTTACCGCTGCGCAATTTATTGGATGGAATACGACCCACGGATGAATACATACGCATCAAGATGGCTTCTTTCGGCATCTCCATACTGAACACTAAAACCGGTCGGCCCGTCCCCAATAAGGCGTTTTCGCACAAGTTCATGGCAAAGGTGGTTTTACCCATGGATGGACGACCTGCCACAATCACCAAGTCTGCGGTTTGGAAACCATTGGTGCGCTTGTCTAAATCGGTAAAGCCTGTGGTCAAACCGGTTAAGCCATCTTCCATATTGAAAAGCTCTTCGATCTTTTCAAGGGTACGGGACATAATAGGGTTTACATGCTCAGGGCCAGAATCTTTTTTACCGCCCCCTTCTGCCACTTCGGCAATGCGTTTTTCTGCATCACTGATTAAATCTAATGGATCTTGCCCTTTATTGCTGTAAGCCGTATCGGCGATATCAGTAGCGGCTTCGGCAAGGCGGCGCAGTAGGGCTTTTTCTTTTACGATATCCGCATAAGCGGCAATGTTTGCAGCGGACGGGGTGCGCTCGACCAAGTCCGATAAATAGGCTAGGCCACCGATGTTTTCTAATTCTTCTAAGCCTTCTAGCTCGTCGCTTAGGGTTAACACATCAAACGGCTTTTCTTTTTCTGCGAGGGTGCAGATCACTTTGTAAATTAAACGGTGAGAGTGGCGATAAAAATCATCGGTTTGTAAGCGCTCTGATACCACTTCAAACGCTCGGTTATCCAGCATCAAGCCGCCAATAACCG
>JBFEWA010000201.1:0-6133 GCA_041546605.1 Bermanella sp. | reverse complement strand
TTACGGCTTAGTGGGTAACGAAGCCAATGCCATTGCCCCAGGCAAACGTCCACTGTCGAGCATGACCCCAAGCTTTGTTGAAAGTAATGACAGCCTTGCCATCCTAGGCACCCCCGGCGGCAGTCGCATCATCACCATGGTATTTTTAGGTATGCTGGAACACATACAACAAAAACCCGTCAGTGATTGGGTGGCTCGCCCGCGCTTTCATCACCAGTATTTACCCGACGTGATTCAACACGAACCCAACACCTTTAGTGACGAAGCCAAACAAGCATTAATCAAAAAAGGTCATGAACTAAAAGATGTGGGCCGCCAATACGGCAACATGCACGCCATCTTATTAGATAAAACCACACGTACCGTAACTGCCGCATCCGACCCGCGCGGAGTGGGCCAAGCACAGATTCAGTAAGCCATTATGACGTTTGGATTTTTATTAAAGAAATTTGTGAGTTTTTGGTTAATGCCCATGAGCTTGGCGGTGCTATTGCTGATCACGGGCTTGGCTTTATTGTGGTTCACCCGTCACGGACGCTTAGGCAAAATTCTATGCAGCCTAGGTGTTGTGGTTTTAGTATTTTTCAGCTGGCAGCCTATCAGTACGCCACTGATGCAAAGCATTGAACATGCCTACCCTGCATTCCCCGAACAAAGCGTGGACTATGTGGTGGTACTGGGAAATGAAATCATCAGTGATCCACGCCTATCCATTTTGGATCAACTTTCTAGCAGCGCACGCTCGCGTTTACTAGAAGGTTTACGCATTGCCAATAAGCAGCCAAACACCACACTCATAGTGAGCGGCTACGCAGGTGACAACACCATGAGCTGTGCCGAAGCGTATAAACTGGCGGCCATTGCATTAGGTTTCGATGGCACACGCATCATCGAATTGCGCGAACCCAAAGACACCCATGAAGAAGCCATGGCCACTAAAGATATTGTGCAAGACGGTACTGTGGCCTTAGTCACCAGCGCCAGCCATATGCAACGGGCCATGTATTATTTTGAGCAACAAGGTATTAACGTCATTGCCGCGCCCACTTTTTATTTAGCCAAGCAAAGGCCCTTTATAGAGTGGCGTTTCAACGCAGAGGGATTACAACAATCGGAACGGGCAATACATGAATGGCTAGGACAATTATGGCAGCGATTGAAACCCAATAATCCATAGGGTTTGTTGATTATATATCAAGCCATTAAGTTTGAATGTTGGTTTGAGGGTTATGCATCAAAAGATGATTTTAAATTCGGTACCACTGTCATCGCATTGATGCGCACTATTGACGTCAATATTGCCCTTTAAATTTTGCGTTGCCAATGTATGCACAATGGACAGCCCCAAGCCTGTACCCCCTTGTGAACGTTTGGTCGTAAAAAATGGGTCAAAGATTTTTTTCAACATGGCTTCATCAATACCGCAGCCATTATCTTTAAATCGCATTTCTACTTTTTCATCCCCTGCATCCAAAATATGAATGTGAATCTTTGGCTGCTTGGGTTGTTCATCGAATCCATGATGGCAACTGTTGCTCACCAAGTTTGTAATGATTTGAGCAATGGCCCCAGGTTGGGTGTGTTTTTGAATATCCTCACCTTCGACAATCAACTTAACACCTTTCTTTTTAGTAATAGGCACCAAGGTCGATAGCACTTGCTCCACATAACTTTTCAACTGTATTTCTGCATGCTCAAAATGGTGTTGATCTGCACTGGTGCGTTTGAAATTTGTAACCAGTGTGGCGGCGCGATGTAAATTGCTTTCGCTTAAATCAATGGCATCGCGAGCGTCTGCAAAAAAGCTCACCAACGCCTCCCGCGTCATGGTTTGGTTTTGATATTGTTTTTCTAGCTTGCCAATACCGTCTTTTAAATGGGAAGTAGCGGTCAATGCAATGCCCAAAGGCGTATTCACCTCATGGGCAATGCCCGCCACCATATTGCCAAGTGACGCCAGTTTTTCGCTATGAATAAGCTGCTGCTGCAGGGTTTGCATTTGCTCGATGGTTTGCTCTAAATGCTCCGTTCTTTGCGCCACCAAGCTTTCAAGATTTTGATTGGTTTCAATTAATTGTTTTTCATAATCCAATTTTTCTCGGGCACTGATGGCGCGACCAAATAAATCCGATAACACGCCCGCGAACACCATTTCATCTTCTGTCCAAATGCGAGCAGGGCCTCTGTGTTCACTGCAAATAATGCCAACGGTTCTGCCAGAGTGACGAATGGGTGTGTCCAGCATAGAAGTAATCCCCAGCACATCTAAATAGCTTGCGGTGAACTCACTGGTTTCGGTGGCGTTACGAGCATCGTTGGCGGCGATAATGCGATCTTCATCTAATGCCGCAAAATAGTTGGGTAAATCCTTACGGTAAAGCACTAGGTTTTCTTCTGTGATACCCAGCTCGTCATCCACCAGATAAAAACAACCAATGCCTGCCAACTCTTCTTGATAGAGCCAAATACCACAGCGCTTCACCCCTAAGCCTTGCATGACGGATAACAAAATTAGTTGCGACGCAGCCGCCAGATCGCCGTTATCGATCAATTCTGACTTAGACACAGTATTTAGCAGTGCTTCTAATTGATGATTCATAGTCTCTCCCACCTAAAAACAGTGTAGCTAAATTCTATGAAGACCCATCTAAGAAGGATTATTTATTACGCCAGATATTAAAAAATATCTTTTTGATAACCTGAGACTCTCAAAATAAGCGGTTTTGTGCGCTGACTCCCAAGCCTGAGTTAAATAACTACCAATGCACGAGATATATCGTAAATTGTTTATTAAATAGACAGACGGAATACACCCATGAAGCCAGTGATCACTGCTCTTGCACTACTGCTGTTGCTTGGCTGCCATCACCAAATGAAGCCCCAAACGGCATCCCAAGTAGCCAAACAAGCGCCTGAAACGGCACCTGTGGAATTTAACGCCGACGCCCTAATGGCAGACTTTGCGCACCGCTATTGATCCACCAGCTCCCGCACATGATTAATCACAGCGTGGGGCTGAAATGCATGTTGCCACTCCCGCGTGCCATCATCCAGCCAACACGTTTGCAGCCCAGCCTCATGGGCACCCAACATATCCTGCACAGGATGATCCCCCACATGTAATACCTCATGGGCAGACACGCCTAAGCGAGTTAACGCGTGCTGGAAAATGGCGGGATGGGGTTTGGGTTGTTCGAAGTCTTCCCCTTGCAAGCAAAACTCAAACACATGATCCAAGCCAGTTAATGCAATATCCGCATTGCCATTGGTAATGGCGATTAAACGGTAATCTTGCTTGAGTGATTCCAGTGTCGGTAAAACCGCATCAAATAATTCCACTTGCTGACGGGCATGATAAAACGCAGCAAAGCATTGTTTGGCTAATTGATCCGCTTGCGGATAATCAAACTCTTGAAACAACCAATGCAAAAAGTGCTCGCGCGCGGCGCTGACTTTGTGAGCAAATTGCGGGTTGGATTTTATAAATTGAATTTTGCGCTGGCGCAATTGGCTTTGATCAAGCTTGGCTAACACAGAAGGGGTATGTTGTTGCATCCAGTCGAGCATCACTTGCTCGGCATGCAGAATCACTTGCGGGCCACTCCACAAGGTATCGTCTAAATCAAAACTGATGACCTTTACTGAATCCGCAATTTCAACCGGCATGATTACAACAAGATATCTAAACGGCGGCTAACGATTTCGCTCACATAATCTAAAAATAACGTGTCCATGTTACTTTTAAAGTAATCCTGATCTTTATGACCAATGGCTAAAATGCCTAAATCGTTGCGCAACAAGCATGCTGCCATGGAGCCCACGCTGGATTGCTCATGGAAAAACAATTCCATTTGATCATCACTTAACTGTCCGCAAAACGCTTGCTTGCGACCGAAGTGACGCACCAACTGATCTTGCATTTCAATTTCAGTGACGCTTTGCATGGTCATGGCCGGCACAAACAAGGTGATGCAGGCGTAGTCCACGCCGTACAAAACCGTCATGGCCTGTTGCAGAGATTGCTCCACTTCTTCGATGGATTGAGCGTCCAATAGATCCAAGGTTAAGCGACGGGTTTGCTCGAATAAACGATCATTACGACGGGCGTTATCCACCAGCTGCTGTAAGCGCTCGTGTAGCTCGTTGTTTTTTTCGCGCAGAATTTTGCTTTGATATTCCACCAAGGAAACCGTCGCACCGGTTTCATGAGGCACATCTAGCTGCGCCACAATCTCTGGGTAGTGACGAAAAAAGTCAGGACGCTGCTTTAAAAAAGCCGCCACATCGCGCTCATTCAACTGGCTTTTATCCTGTTTCATTTTTTCCATTTCTTCCTCTCGATCCTACTGCGCTTTACGCTTTGCTCGCTGCTTTCTCATTGTCGAAAATCGCGCTGTCATGAAGCGTCAGTGTCGATGAGCTGGCTAGGCAAAAATAATTGAGCACGAGGCGTGTATAAATAATACATAACGATTGCTCAATTCTTTTTAACAACGCCAGATCAAGTAAACTAGCTTCAAGCAATTAAACCTGAATGCGGCCCTCAAATACACGCTCCGCCGGCCCCTTCATGATGACATCACCCTCTCCATCCCAACAAATGGTAAGAGAACCGCCGGGCAAATTCACTTGCACTTCATTGTCCACCAAGCCCCATTTATGGGCGATGACCATGGCGGCACACGCACCGGTGCCACAGGCTAAGGTCCAACCGGCACCGCGCTCATACACACGCAGATCCATCTCGCCGCGATCTTTAATTTGCATGAAGCCCGCGTTAACACGTTTGGGGAATTGCTCGTGCTTTTCTAATTCTGGGCCTAACTGGTTTACCAAATCACTGTGGATATCTTCCACCTGCATGACACAGTGCGGATTACCCATGGATACCGCACCCACGGTGGCCTGATAACGGCCATCGTTTAATGGCACATCTAATGTGTATTGGTCTTGTTGGGCAGCCACATCGAATGGCAAATCACTGGGAGTAAAACGGGCTTTGCCCATGTTCACCACCACTTGGCCATCGTTTTCGATGTTTAATTCGATGATGCCGGAACAGGTTTCCACCTTGATAGGGTTTTTCGCGGTTAAGCGCGCATCGTGCACAAAACGGGCGAAGCAGCGCGCGCCATTGCCGCACTGTTCCACTTCGCTGCCATCGGCATTAAAAATGCGATAGCGAAAGTCCACATCCGGATTGGATGGGGTTTCCACAATTAACAGCTGATCAAAGCCAATACCAAATTGGCGATCGCTTAATTGGCGCACTAACTCAGGACGAAAGGCAAAATGCTGGGTGACTAAGTCCACCACCATAAAGTCATTCCCTAGACCATGCATTTTACTGAAGCGTAATAACATCGCGTAAGCCTTATTCTGAAATCAATGTCTCTAACATTAACTGATCGGAAATGGTTTCGCGACGACGAATTAAATGCACCTTGTCGCCATCCACCATGACCTCTGCCGGTTTGTTACGAGTGTTGTAGTTGGAGGCCATCACAAAACCATAGGCACCGGAACTTTTCACCGCTAACAAATCCCCTGGCTGTAAGGCCAGCTCACGATCTTTACCTAAGAAGTCACCGGTCTCACACACAGGGCCTACCACGTCATAAGACTGCTTTGGTGTGTTGCTGCGCGGTTGCACTTCTACAATTCGCTGCCATGCGCTGTACAAAGATGGGCGAATCAAATCGTTCATGCCGCCATCAATAATGGCGAAATGCTTGTCGCCGTTGTTTTTCAAGAATTCCACTTGAGTCACAAAGATACCGGCGTTGGCAGCAATAGAACGACCAGGTTCAAGCACTAACTTCAAGTTGCGACCGGCCAGTTTTGGCAAGACCGCATCGGCAAAATCTTGTGGCGTTGGTGGCACTTCATCATCATACGTCACGCCTAAACCACCACCTAAATCAATGTGCTCCAGCTCGATGCCTTGAGCTTTAAGTTCATCAATTAGCGCTAATACGCGATCAAGAGCATCCAGATAGGGGGCGATTTGCGTTAACTGAGAGCCAATGTGACAGTCCACACCCTTGATGCTGATGCCGTCTAATTCATTGGCGCGGGCATACACTTCTTTGGCGGTGTCGATATCCACACCGAATTTGTTTTCTTTTAAGCC
>JBFEWA010000294.1:0-4332 GCA_041546605.1 Bermanella sp. | reverse complement strand
GGCACGTACGTTGGTTAGCTGTTTCGCTTTAGTTGGGTTAACCACCAAGTCGTTATCACGAGAGTGCAGACCTACGATCTGACCTTCGTATACTTCTTGTGCTGGCTCAACAAACAAACGACCACGTTCTTGCAGAGTGAATAGGGCGTAACCCAATACTTTACCGGTTACCATGGAAACCAACACACCGTTATGACGTGCACCTACATCACCCATTTTCACAGGACCGTAGTGATCAAATACGTTGGTTAAGATACCGGAACCAGACGTCATGGTCATGAATTCGTTACGGAAGCCGATCAAACCACGCGCTGGCATGATGAATTCTAAACGCACACGGCCTTTACCATCTGGGCTCATGTTCGTCATTTCAGCACGACGGTCACCCATGGTAGACATCACGGCACCTTGGTGCTGTTCTTCAACGTCAATTACCACTTGCTCATACGGCTCTTGGATTTCACCGTCGATTTCACGTTGTACCACTTCAGGACGACCTACTGCTAATTCGAAACCTTCACGACGCATGGTTTCAATCAATACAGAAAGGTGAAGTTCACCACGACCAGACACTTTGAATTTCTCTGGGGTCTCGCCTGGCTCTACACGTAGCGCCACGTTGTGGATCAATTCTTTTTCTAAACGCTCAGCAATGTTACGGCTGGTCACGTACTTACCTTCTTTACCCGCAAACGGAGAATCGTTCACTTGGAAGGTCATGCTTACCGTTGGCTCATCAACAGACAAGGCAGGTAGCGCTTCAACATTTTGCGGATCACACAAGGTGTCAGAAATGTTTAGTTTTTCGATACCAGTAATACACACGATGTCACCGGCTGTGGCTTCATCTACAACCACACGGTTTAGACCATGGTAACCTTTTACTTCCAGTACACGACCGTTACGAGTCTTACCATCGCGATCCATTACGGTTACTTGTTGGTTGGTCTTCAACGTACCACGCTTGATACGGCCAATACCGATAACACCTTGGTACGGGTCATAATCAAGAGAAGAAATTTGCATTTGGAACGGGGCATCAGGGTCAACAGACGGTGCTGGCACGTGTTCAATGATGGCGTTAAACAATGCCGTCATGTCTTCGCCCATTTCCTCTGGATCATCACCCGCAATACCGTTTAGTGCAGATGCGTAAACCACTGGGAAATCTAATTGCTCTTCAGTGGCACCTAGACGGTCGAACAAATCGAATACTTCATCCATAACCCAATCAGGACGCGCGCCCGGACGGTCGATCTTATTGATAACAACGATTGGCTTAAGGCCTTGGTCGAAGGCTTTTTGGGTTACGAAACGCGTTTGCGGCATTGGGCCGTCTTGCGCGTCTACGATCAACAATACAGAGTCAACCATGGACATAACACGTTCTACTTCACCACCGAAGTCGGCGTGCCCTGGGGTGTCCACGATGTTTACGCGGTAATCACCATAGGTGATGGCCGTGTTTTTCGCCAAGATGGTAATACCACGTTCTTTTTCCTGATCGTTGGAATCCATCATACGCTCGCCGCCTTGCTCTTTACGATCCAAGGTACCGGATTGCTCAAGCAATTTATCAACAAGTGTGGTCTTGCCATGGTCAACGTGAGCGATGATGGCGATATTGCGTAGATTTTCTATCATATTGTGTCCTGTCAGGCCCTGCTCTTAACATGCCTAAGAAAGTAAAACTGCAAGGCGCAATCCGCTGAGAGTGCGCATCCGATTCGAGGGTCGGTCAATTCATGCTAGCCAAGTGGCTCACCATGAATCATCACTAAAGGTAAAAACCGGCGTCCCGCATCTAATGCCACTGCTTCTTTATGGCTCACGGTGAAGCCTAAAAAAACGCTGCGAGGAAACTGCCTCAAAAATTTAGGCGGCGATTATAGCCATCTAATGCCACGCAAGCTATGAAAACCCGGATAAAAAAACGTTTTTTTGTGCAAAAAATACACAACCAGGGAAATTACCTGAAAATGTACTGTCAGCGAGCATAATCTCGCTATCATCGCCGTTCACTTGAACCTATAATGTGCAGGCCTTACGGGGCATGAACACGGGAATACACAGGCAAGAACCGATTTAGCACCAAATTGAAGCACAAAATCTGTTTTATGCACTACTATAAAGCAAGCATGCCGTATTTACTTTCTATCGGCCCCTTGCAAGCCCTTGAGAATCGCCCTTTTTAATGACTGGCATGCGTTTTGCTCTAAGTTCGGGCAGTGCACCTAGTGCAAGCTACTTAATTTAAGAGCAATCGTTTAAACATCTGACGCAAATCGTCATCAACCATTGGAGAGCACCATGTCAGAGAACACTCTGAAGCTTATTAAAGACAATGACGTGAAGTGGGTTGACCTACGTTTCACCGATACTAAAGGTAAAGAGCAGCACGTTTCTATCCCTGCTTCTTACGTTGACGCCGAATTCTTCGAAACTGGCCAAATGTTCGATGGCTCTTCAATTGCTGGTTGGAAAGGCATCAATGAATCAGACATGATTCTTTTGCCAGACGATACCACTCCTTTCCTAGACCCATTCACTGAAGATGCCACTCTAGTTCTACGTTGTGACATCATCGAGCCTTCTACTATGCAAGGTTACGAGCGTGATCCACGTTCTGTTGCTAAGCGCGCTGAAGAGTTCCTAAAATCAACTGGTCTAGGCGACACTGCATTCTTCGGTCCTGAACCTGAATTCTTCATCTTTGATGACGTTCAATTCGGTGCTGACATCTCTGGTGCTTTCTACAAAGTAAACTCTGAAGAAGGTTCTTGGAACTCTGCCAACCCAATCGAAGGCGGTAACATGGGTCACCGTCCTCGCGTTAAAGGCGGTTACTTCCCAGTACCACCAGTTGACTCTTCTCACGACATCCGTGCTTCTATGTGTAACACCATGATGGCAATCGGTCTTGACGTTGAAGTTCACCACCACGAAGTGGCAACTGCTAACCAAAACGAAATCGGTGTTAAATTCAACACCCTAGTTAAGAAAGCTGACGAAGTGCAAATGCTTAAGTACGTTGTACACAACGTTGCTCACGCATACGGCAAAACTGCGACTTTCATGCCTAAGCCAATCGTTGGTGATAACGGTTCTGGTATGCACGTTCACCAATCTTTCTGGAAAGATGGCGAAAACCAATTCGCAGGTGACGGCTATGCAGGTCTTTCTGAAACTGCTCTTTACTACATCGGCGGTATCATCAAGCACGCTAAAGCACTAAACGCTTTCACTAACCCAGGTACTAACTCTTACAAGCGTTTGATCCCTGGCTTCGAAGCGCCTGTAATGCTTGCGTACTCTGCACGTAACCGTTCTGCTTCTATCCGTATTCCTTACGTTGCATCTCCAAAAGGTAAGCGTATCGAAGCTCGTTTCCCTGACCCAATCGCTAACCCATACCTAGCATTCTCTGCAATGCTAATGGCGGGTATCGATGGCGTTAAGAACAAGATCCACCCTGGCGATGCAGCTGATAAAGATCTATACGATCTACCAGCTGAAGAAGCAGCTAAGATCCCACAAGTATGTGGCAGCCTACGTGAAGCTCTAACTTCTTTGAAAGAAGATCACGAGTTCTTAACTCAAGGCGACGTGTTCACTAAAGACATGATTGACGCTTACATCGATCTTAAGATGGAAGAAGTTTACCGTGTTGAACACACTACTCACCCTGTTGAGTACGATCTATACTACTCTGTTTAATATCAGATCTAGTTTAGAAAAAAGGAGCAGCCTTCGGGCTGCTTTTTTTGTGCCTTTAAAAAGACGTCGAACACAACTCTCTAGTGACCCTGTTAAGTACGATCTATACTACTGTGTATAAGATCAGTCGGACGACGTCAGACGCAAAGAAAAGTCGCTTCGGCGGCCTTTTTTTATGGCTTAATAAAGCGTTGAACACAACTCAAATGCTAGATGGAAAATGTAAGATGAGAGATGTGTTTCGCTGAAGACGTGCTCGTCATTCCGGACGAGAGGGACGAACGAGCCGGAATCCAAACCTTGAGGTGGGTTACGACCTCGCTTTGCTGGCTCTAACGCCAAACTGCTTCTTGCTTCAGCCCTCGTACTTACAACCCGTTCACCCTGAGCAGCGAGGAACGAGCGAGTCGAAGGGCAACCCCGTCTTCAATTTTGTGCACTTAATTGAGAAAAACCCATCAAAAACAGATACAGTGATGGCCTTACTAGAGAGTCTGCCATGAAGTATTTGTTTTTAATCTGCACCCTGCTACCCACCTTAGCCCTTGCTCAAGTTTATACTTGGATTAACGAGCAAGGGGTTCGTGTCTACGGTGATGAGCCACCCGCTCATGC
>JBFEWA010000373.1:0-3078 GCA_041546605.1 Bermanella sp. | reverse complement strand
AGTTTAAAAATCACCGCCCCTCCTTTTTTCTGTTAACTAAAGGGATTGCCCCTTTAATTCATCGGCTCAAAACGTGCTTCCCCGGTTCCCTTGTCGATTGTCACCCGTAACTCACAATAGGCCTCATCGTGCACACCGTCGCCACCACCGCAGGTAACGCACGATAATATCTGCGCAAAAAAGACACCGATGTCGGCAATGATCTTCTGCCCGTCATCGGTTATCGCGTTGACGATTATTCCCAGATCACTGTCATCGAGCCGGTTACCCTGCTCGATGACATGGGCGATAGGAAGTACATCGCTACGCAAATTCTCCAGTTCGGCTTTTAGAACGTCGGAAAATGACGCCGAACCCCAAACATCAATAGTTTTTATCAGAATTGTCATTGGAAGAAACCTGGTTTGTCCGCTTTGATTCTTGGGTTTTACATGGAATTAGCTGGGAGCTGTACTATCTTATTTAAAGTGACACTGACTCAAAACATTTTTTCGTCACCTTTGTTGCCTGCCAATCTCTTCAACGTTGTGCTGCATGAGAAAAAACTGAAATCTAGGGTCATGTCCTGCATAGGCAAAAGGCAAAACCTGACCCCGCCATTCAAGAGCGCGCACGGTACAATAACAGCGCCCAAACGCAGATTACCAACTCCGCTGCAAATGACCAGTGAAGAATAAAATTTAGCCACCATGGCTTGAAAACAGCCGGAACTGTGAACACTACATAGGGTTTGTTGATAAATGGTGCGAACCACCAAACATCCCCAACGAAGCTGTCCAGCACCATATGCAAAACACAGCCAGCACAAAACACTGATGCCAGAAACGCCGGCTTTGACTGCTTTGCCAACGAAAGCCAAAGCATTGAAGCGAGCATGAGGCTAACCCAGAGAATAGGCCAGTGCGTAATGTACTTGTGATGGTGAGTCTGGTGGTGGTCAATCAGGTAGAAGTACACCATATCAAAGTCCGGAGCCAGAGCACCGACGACACCTGCCGCAATACTTTCTGAAACAGATGCAGGCGTCTGCCGTACCCGATTCAGTATCGACACTGACATGAGATAGCCAGAAGGAATATGCGCGATAAACACGGACGTTCTATCTATAATTCCACGTCGTTTTTGACGTGTGATAAAACGCCATTAATGACGGACATAATTTCACCACCATAATAAGCTACTCGTTTAATTATCGTTCACTTGTATATACAGATCGAGAATGGGATCTGCAATTACATATAAAAAAGTTTCATCTGGCCCCACTAATTTTTTCTACTCCGCCACCCACCAAATAGAGCAACATGTCACCCTTCTCCTGTAGTGTACAGAGCCTCTGAAAGACCCGCATACAGTTCCTGTCGAACTTCTTGTCGGCGGATTCCGCATTATGGAAGCGATCCGTGTTGGCACTCAAGGCCATCGGGGGAATGGAGCGGGTAAAGAAGAACAGCACCTCCATCTCACCTGGCTGGGTGATGTCACTCCCATGGCAGCTTGTGCAGGACTTGCTCCCACTACGCTTTTCCCACAACGACTTGCCCCGTTCCGCACTCAAGGGTAGCTCAGCCTGACTACGATATGCGCCCAGCAACTCAGGTTCGTTATCGTCCGCCCACACCTGAGAAGCACTCCCCAATAGAACACACACCCAAAAAAACGGCTTTACCGACCTCATACGTAATCACTCATTCAACGCCACCATCATTTCATTAAATTTCGCCAACAAACAACATTAAATTGGCTCGGAGACAAGTGCATATAGTTTTTACTCTCATCTGCCCACGCCCCTTTTATTTTATGCTTAATTTATGCGAGTTTCTTTTACACTAAAATTACCAATGTATGTACCATTAGGTCCAAAATCTGTATCAAATGAACAGCGAACTAGATATTCATGATGGGGCTTGAGATCTAACTCAATCACTTCGGAGTAATCTCTTTCGTCATAACCAGCTCGATTTGTACAGTGGAATTCTACTTTGTGAGTTCCTACTTCGATAGCGATTTTTTCATCAGTCTTGAATATTCCCGAGGCAACCTTCTCGCCATCCACTGATATAATTTTTGTGACCGGTTGCTCATCAAGTATGATTGCAGCAATTAAGGGTTGATTATATGTCTGTAGTATTACCTTTTGTCCAGAATCAATCTCAGATATTTCGTTAGTGGATAACTTAGTAGCACTACATGAAGTTATTAAAGTAAAACTTGAAAGCACAACAAATGTTCTTCTATTCATAGATATTCCCATTATTCACAAAAGCAAACCAGGTACATAACGCTCGCCATAACCAGCACGCAATTGAGGATCACAGCGTAGCCTTTGCAAATCAGAGTTGATGACGTTGTTAGCCATTTTTTCGATTATCTATCATGTGCTGGTATGTCTTTTGAATGTGCTTTGTCGCTTCAGATAACGGCCCTATCCCCATCTCTTTCCGCAACAGATCTACTTTATCTGGCTCAGCAATTGGCAAGGGGTGAGCAACTCCGTTCTCGTCAAAATCGTGCTGTGTTCCGTAGACCTGATGTTTCCCTGCCATGGTCAGCGTTCTATCCTGCAGGTACGCCTGACACCAACCCTCGGCCTCACCTTTTGAGACTGCCTCTTTTAACAGAAGCAATGCACGCTCCATAAACTCTTGGTCTAGCACACAATGCTGTACAATGAGCCAAGCCGCCTTCGAACCCTCTTGTCCAACGATGCTCATCCCAGGCCAACCATATTCAGCAATTATTTCCTTAATACGTAAGATATTGGTTTGATGCAGCCGCTTGATGCGGGGGTGATAGTCATCTTCGTTCAATTCCCCGGCATCCATGAGCTCCTGCATTAGTCGTTCGTCCTCCTTCTGCATTGATACTAACTCTTCACGCAAGTCGTTGTTCATGCCTATGCACTTCCTTGGCTAACTAAGTATATATCTCATATTTGATGTGATGATTAAGGTCATTATGTATGTATCGTGGATCAATCCCTAGCGGGCTAAATCGCCGTAGGTAATTGCCTGAAATCACAGCCCCGCTTACCATCATGCAGCACTTAGGTCAGGGCGGATTTTTCACTCAATGCCGCCT
>JBFEWA010000179.1:0-6502 GCA_041546605.1 Bermanella sp. | reverse complement strand
TTGCTGCTCATCCCCTTCGTTAAATTGATACTCATGACCATCCACAATGGCCAAGGTTGCTTGGCTTAATAAAAAACATACGACAAATACAAGACGTTTCATGGTTGCACCGCCTGTTTGGATTCATTCACTAAGCCTGACCAAATTTTTTCTAAGGGTGCCCAATTACCCTGTGTAATAGGCCCTTGATGCTTATAACGAATGACGCCATTAGCATCCACAAAAAATGTTTCTGGTGCGCCGGTTACACCCAAATCCATGGACAATACGCCGTCTTCATCATCCACAGAATAAACATATGGGTTACCCAAATCATTCAGCCATTTGCGAGCCGCATCGTTTTCATCTTTGTAGTTCACACCAATTATGCGTACGCCTTGCTCGGCCAACTTCACTAAAAACGGGTGCTCAACCTTACAGCTAATACACCAAGTTCCCCATACGTTGACCAAGTGCACGTCCCCTTTCAAAGTGGACTCATTTTTCATATCACCACTTAATAAAGTAGGCAGTGAGAAAGCAGGGAAAGGCTTATCAACCAAAGCCGATGGCACGTCTTTAGGATCAAGATACAATCCGCGCCACAGCATAAAACCTAATAAGGTAAAGATAATAAACGGAATAAATAACGTCCAACGCTTCATAAAATCACCTTCATTAAGCTTGTTGGCGCGACAAACGATAACGTTTGTCACACACAGCTAATACACCACCCAATGCCATGAAAATGGCACCAAGCCACAACCAACGAACATAAGGTTTGTAATGAATACGCACGGCCCAAGCGTTGCCTTCTAACGGCTCACCTAATGCCACATACAAGTCACGGAATAAACCGGCATCAATATCCGCTTCGGTCATGATGTTGCGTTGCACTTTATAGTGACGCTTTTGCGGTTTCATGGTGGTGAAGTATTCGTCATCGTAAAACACACGAATCTGACCTTCATCGGCAATAAAGTTCGGACCTTGAACTTTTTTCACACCATCAAAGATAAAGTGATAACCGGACGCATCCACTGTATCCCCGGGCACCACACGCACATCGTGCTCTTGTGTGTAATTACTAACAATACAAATCCCCATGGCGGTGATAGCCACACCCATGTGCGCAATCACCATGCCGTAATAACTCAAACTGAGTTTTTTAATACCGGCAATCATACCCTGCTTGCTTTGAATCTTACGGTACACATCCAACAAGGTGCTACTGATCACCCATGAGCTTAACGCCACACCCACCACAATTTGCCAAGTGAATTTCACCTGATAAATGAACGGGAAAACAAATGCCAAAATAATCGTAAACACAGCCGCGGGCCATAATTGCGTGGCAAGCCATTTACTCTCAGTTTGTTTCCAGCGACTAATGAATCCAAGGCTGATGAACAACACCAACACAGACATAATGGGCACAAAGAACATATTAAAGAAAGGCGCACCTACGCTGATTTTTTGGCCATAAAAATAATCCACAGCCATAGGATACAAGGTACCTAACAACACCATAGCCGCCGTCACCACTAACAACACGTTATTAAGTAGTAAGAAGCTTTCTTTGCTGATGGCGGAAAACTTAACACGCGCCACAACCGTCGGTGCTTTTAATGCGTAAATAAGTAACGAGCCACCGATACAGATAATCAATAATGCCAGAATAAACAAACCACGATCAGGATCACTGGCAAACGCGTGCACACTGTTCAGTACGCCAGAGCGAACCAAGAAGGTTCCCAGCAAACTCAAACTGAATGCAAAAATAGCCAGTAGTACGGTCCAGCTTTTAAACGCGCCGCGTTTTTCGGTTACCGCCAATGAATGGATCAGGGCCGTACCCACTAACCAAGGCATGAAGGATGCGTTTTCTACTGGATCCCAAAACCACCAGCCGCCCCAGCCTAATTCGTAATAAGCCCACCAGCTGCCTAAAGCAATACCAACAGTTAAGAACGACCAAGCAACTGTGGTCCAAGGGCGAGACCAACGGGCCCATGCTGCATCGAGCTGACCGCTTAATAGCGCAGCAATAGCAAACGCAAACGCCACAGAGAAACCCACATAACCCATGTACAACATAGGTGGGTGCACGATTAAACCAAAATCTTGTAGTAACGGATTTAAGTCTTGTCCGTCTAGAGGAATGTTCGGTAATACACGTTCAAACGGATTTGATGTGAACAGCATGAACAACAAGAAACCTATGCTGATTAAACCCATAATGGCCAATACACGAGCCAGAATATCAATAGGAAGATTACGTGAGAAAATACTCACTGCCACCGTCCATACGCTCAGTAATAAAACCCAAAGCAACAATGAGCCTTCATGGGAGCCCCACACGGCACTGATTTTATATTGCACAGGTAATAAACTATTGGAGTTATTAGCTATGTACGCCACAGAGAAATCGTCTTGTACGAAACTCACGGCTAATGCTAAAAAAGACAACGTTAAAAACGCTAATTGACCCCAACTTAATGGACGGCTCATGACCATCCATTGAGTACGACCAAGATGGGTACCCATCAAGGGAATGACAGCTTGCAAGCATGCAAAAACCAGCGCCAATATCAGCGCGAAATGACCTAACTCAGGAAGCATATTCGTCTCTCTTATTAATAGCGGGCGCTTTTCACGTCTTCGGTACCCTGGTTATGGGCTTTTTCTAACGCATCCGCCACTTCAGGAGGCATATAGTTTTCATCGTGTTTCGCTAATACTTCTGAGGCAATGAACACACGGTTTTCATTTAATTGCCCTAGAGCCACAATGCCCTGACCTTCACGGAATAAATCCGGCAAAATGCCCTCGTATTCAATGGCCACAATGTCTTTGCCATCAGTCACTTCAAAACGCACAGTTAAGCCATCTTCAACACGACTAACACTGCCTTCTACTACCATACCGCCTGCACGAATGGTGCGATTAACTGGGGCTTCGCCTGCGGCAATTTGTTGTGGGGTATAGAACAAATTAATGTTTTCTTTTAAAGCCACCAGCATCAATGACACGGCCAATGCGATGCCGCCGAGCATAAATAAAATGATGAACAGTTTTTGTTTACGTTGTGGATGCATTACTTCTGCTCCCGGCGCATCTGGCGCTCAATATCTTTAATGACTTTTTTTCGAGTTAATACAGGGCTAATAAAGTTTTGCGCAATGATTAAGGCCGCTAGACCATAACTTAACCAGACGAAAAAACCATGACCGCCCATATTGAAAAATTCTGCGAAGCTATCAAAAAACATCAGTGATTGGCTCCTGTGCTAAGAAGGCGTTGAACCCATTTAGTTCGACGTTCACGCCATAAAATTTCATTGCGGGTACGCGCAAACACCCAAACCGCAAACCAACAATAAAAACCAATAATGGTAAACACCAAGGGGATGAACATTTCCGGCGCCATAGTGGGTTTTTTAGTCAAGGTGATAGTGGCCGGTTGATGCAAGGTATTCCACCACTCCACACTGTATTTAATGATAGGTATGTTAATACTGCCCACCAAAGCCAAAACCGCCGCAGCTTTATTGGCCATTTCTTCATTTTCGATGGCGTTGTAGATGGCGATCACACCCATGTATAAAAACAGCAAAATCAGCATGGACGTTAAGCGCGCATCCCACACCCACCAAGTCCCCCAAGTGGGTTTACCCCAGATAGCACCGGTTAATAAGGCCATAACCGCTAACCCTGCCCCAATGGGGGCAATGGTTTTACCCACCACGAAAGACATTTTCATTTTCCAAACTAGGCCAACTAAGCCGGCCACTGCCATCATGATATAGGCGCTTTGACTCAACAAAGCCGCGGGCACGTGAATATAAATAATACGAAAGCTATTACCTTGCAGATAATCCGCTGGTGCAAAGGCAAGGCCCCAAACGACACCCGCCAACATCAGCGCAGAGCCAATCCATAAAAACCAAGGAGACCAACGGGACGTGATTTCGTAGAACCACTTAGGTGATCCTAATTGATGATAGAGTCTTTTAAGTGCAGACCACATACAAACGACCTTAATGCATAAAATTCGGTTAGCGTGCGATGGAAATTTTTAATGCAGCACTGCTCGCCAGTGGTGCCAAAACCAACATTAACGCTAAATAGGCGCCTAAAAACGCAAGGTGCCCAGTGTAACTATTGCCATCAATACCTGCTTGTACGGAGCTAGCCGCAAAAATCAAAACAGGTATGTATAAAGGTAAAATCAACAGTGGCATCAACATGCCACCTTTTTTCAGCCCCACGGTTAATCCCGCACCGATGGACCCTAATAAACTTAACGTGGGCGTTCCTAACAGTAAGCTAAGAATCAAAGGGATATAACCGCCCTCTGGTAATGCCAGCATAACCCCAAGTAAGGGTGCCATAATGGTCAAAGGCACCCCGGCTACCAACCAATGCAATAGGATTTTCACCAGAACAAACAATAACGTCGGCTGAGGTTGCAGCAGCATTTGCTCCAAACTGCCATCTTCAAAATCGCTTTTGAACATCAAATCTAGGGATAACAAGGTGGCCAACAACGCCCCCACCCAAATGATACCTGCTGCTATTAACCCTAAAAACTTAGGGTCCGGTGTCACCGCCAACGGAAATAAGCTGGCCACCATTAAAAAAAACATCAAGGGGTTTAATAATTCTCCCCGATTACGAAACGCAATGAGCAAGTCCCGTTTAAACAACGCCAACAAAGGAGAATTAGTCATCCGATTTCTCCCTTGGTTCCGTTTTTTGTCCTAATTCTAGTTCCAACACATCCACTGCCAACTGATGGTGTGTGGTCAACACCACCAAACCGCCATTCTGAGCGTGTTCAATGATGCGCGCTTCTAGCTGCGCCACCCCATCTTTATCAATGGCCGTGAAGGGCTCATCCAGTATCCAGATAGGCTTGGCTTGTAAATACAAGCGAGCCAAGGCCACTCGGCGCTGCTGCCCGGCGGATAAGCCCTGGGCAAGCACATCTTCAAAGCCTCTCAACCCCACTTTTGCCAATGCCGCGTAAATCTCATCTTGAGTGGCATCAGGGCACAGCCAGCTGAGGTTTTCTTCTGGGGTTAAACTGGTTTTAACCCCCACCTGATGCCCCAAATACAACAACTGCTCACGAAATTCATATACGCCTTTGGCCATGGATTGGCCTTTAAAAAACAGCTCTCCTTCGTAAGAAGCGCTTAATCCCAGCAATATACGGATCAAACTGCTCTTACCTGAGCCATTGGGCCCTGAAATGCGTACGATCTGCCCGGCCTGCCACGCAAAATCCAGCTCTGAGAACAGCACTCGATCATCCCGTTCGCACCATAACCCAAGGCCACCGAGTAATGTCTCAGGGGCTTGCGGTTGAATTGTTACCTGGCTATGGGACACACCAACTCCTATTTCGTGGGGATTTTGACCACCACAACTATACTGATAACACGGGCACTTAATACATTCTGGATTTGGCCGATACCTTAACAAACAGGCCCAACCCAAGTACGCGCGGCATTATATACAAAATGACGGGCTTTGACGGCAGATTCCACAATAATTGATGGTTTGATGAAATTACCGACCGATATTCACCTAAGTGGTAAAGCCAACACCTCATCTGCAACACCGTCCAGCGGTGGAACTACAGCTGCCAGTGCTCCACAGACGCAAGCATTACCTCGGGCTATTCAAACACTGATTCACACCTGGGCCAAAGTGGAATCCAGCCACGCCTTATCCCCCAAACAAAATCAGCAAGTTCAATCTCAACTGTCATTACTGACAGGAGCACCAGCATCTGCCCCAACGACAAAAACCTCTGGTGTGAGCGAACGCTTAAATTTAAGCCAACTGGCTAAAACCATCACCAGTGAGCAGCCTCTGCCACCCAAACTCACCTTGGCATTGGTGAAGTTAATCACCGTCAATGGGCCCATGAGCATTTTGTCCGAGCGCCCACTGGCAAAAGCCACGGATGTATTCTTGACCCAATCAACAGATGGCAAGCTACAAATACAAACACCCAAGCTTGCACCTGTGCTGGAGCAATTCCGCAATCAATTTATTGGGCGCCATTTTACGCCATCACCCATTTCACTTATTGATAATCGTCAAGCTTTGTCGGCTCAAACACCCAGCGTCATGCCACCTAGTACGACTCTACAAGCAAGCACGCCTTTGGCCCCACAAATGATTCAACAGGCCATTCAATACAGCGGGCAAAATTTAGAAGCGATATTGCAAAGCCGTTTGCAACCCCAAGCTCTGGCAACCGTCAATGCGGCCCAACAAACCAATGCACAAAGTAGCGAAGCCTCAATCAGCCCGCGCTTACAGCAGGTAGAGCAACACATTCAGAAATGGGTGGCGCAATTCCAGCAAACGTTTAAAAAGCCAGTGCCGACGCCTACCGATAAGCCCGCTGCACAACCGCAAGCAACGGCTCCTTCTGCTTCAACCTCTGAATCAACTACATCGACATTCACAAAAGGGATTGCCCCTAGTAACAACCCGTTACTGCA
>JBFEWA010000092.1:0-9367 GCA_041546605.1 Bermanella sp. | reverse complement strand
ACGTCTACTTCCGGAATAGGGCGGGGGAAAATACGCCCTCCTTGGCAGCTGGAGTTGATGAAATAGGGGTAAATATAGTCATAAGACGCGATGGTTTCGCTGTTATAAGGCAGTCTTAAGCTATTAATGCGCTGGGTGTAGCCAGCATAGCCTTGGCGGATGACATTGCCATTACAGGAGAAGATGAGCTTGTTAATGCCGCGCTCGGTGATTTCAAAAATGCTGCTGTTGCCGGCATCATCATCCGCAACGATTAGGCTGGTATAAGGGGCTAGCAATACGGTACTCAAGCGACCTGTTACGGTCTCGCAGTCCTCTAGTAACACTCGATAGCTGTTGTCGCCGCCATCTAAATTGCGATAAATCATGATACCTGAGCGGCTCACCACGAATTGTCCAAGACCTGGGCGATCATCTTCTAAACTGACTTTTTCTAGAGAGTACTGATTAGCCGCCCCTAGACGCATACGGTAGATATTGGTGGGGGTTGGGGGTTCTGCGGTGACAGTGCTGCGCGGGGCTTCACCGGTTTGAGTGACCAGTGCGCTGCTGGTTTCTGTGGTTGTAGTGGTGGGTGTTACTGTGCCTCCGGTTGGGCCTGTGCAGGTTCCAGTTTGCGTCGTGTCGGTCGAGGTATCGGTGGAAGTGTCTGTATCGGTCGTGTCAGTAGTGTCGGTTGTATCAGTGGTGTCAGTGGTATCGGTTGTATCAGTCGTGTCCGTAGTATCTGTGCTTTCTTCGGTTTCATTTTCGCTTTCAGTGACGGGACAAGGCACCCCCACGTGATGATCGACGATTTCGTCGTGATCCTCGGCATCGACTTCATCCATCATGCCTAGGGCTTCGTAATCGATACTCAGTACATATAAGTCATCAGTATCATTCCAACGGCTATCCGGTGGGAAGTAATCACGGCCAAGGCGGGCGAGATTGCTGCGCCCGCTGTTGCCCTCTTCATTGAGGCCAATGGGCGCGCTGACCACACTGCCACTGCGCAAGTCCACTAAGAGATTGAAATAATCGTTTTCGCTGTTGTCGTCTAGGTCGCGGCTATACAAGGTGAGCATGACGTAATCGTCACTCATGATCATGATATCCAGTGGGATGATGTTGGCTTCCTCAATGAAGCTCACATTACCAGTGAGATCCAGCGCCAAACCTTCAGAGTCTAGGAAGGCGACTGGGGTAATGACATTGTCAGCATCCAAGGTGAACAGCTGCTGGGTGTACTGCTGGCTGGTGGCTAAATTAGGGTCCGTCCCTAACGGGGAGGAGCCGATAAAAAAGCCCACATAGCTGGTGGGTAACACTAAGCGTGATACCGGAGGCGCGGGCAGGTTTGGAATATTCAGCGTCACTGTGCTGCCGCCGCCACTGGAGCTAGAGCCCCCGCAAGCACTTAAGCACAAAGCCATGAGTGAAATATATAAAAGTCGAATCATGTAATAGCTATCGGCCGCGGTGAAAAATGTTAAAGTGGCAGCATGTAAAAAAGCCGTATTTGTCTAAGGAATTCATGGGGTTATGCAAGACCAAGAATTAGAGCGTTATAGTCGACATATCTTATTGTCTCAGTTGGATTATTCAGGGCAGCAGGCGCTACTGAATAGCCGAGTGATGGTGGTTGGCGTGGGTGGTTTAGGCTCTGCTGCCGCCCAGTACCTTGCCGGCAGCGGCATTGGTCATTTGACCTTGGTGGATGGAGATGTGGTGGATGTATCCAACCTGCATCGCCAAGTGGTGCATTCAGAAGATACGGTGGGCATGAACAAAGCGTTATCTGCTCAGCAGCAGCTGTCGAAATTAAACAGCGGTATTCAGATAGAGGCCATCACAGAACCTTTGGATGAAGCGGCCCTCACGGCCAAATTGGGAAACATTGATGTGGTGGTGGATTGCACCGATAACAGCGCCTCACGCATGTTGCATAACCGCGTGTGTATCAGCACCAAAACCCCATTAGTCACGGCGGCGGCTATTCGCATGGAAGGGCAGCTCATGGTGGTGGATACCAATCAAGCAGAGAGTCCGTGTTATCAGTGTGTGTATCCAGATTTATCGGCACAACAAGATACCTGTAGTCAGTCTGGAATTTTAGGTCCTGTGGTGGGCTTAATGGGCGTCATGCAAGCGTTAGAAACCATTAAGTTGATTGCGTCCGTTGGGGATTCCACTTGCGGTAAATTAGTGAGCTTTGATGCACTAGATTTAAGCATGCGCACCTTTATGGTGAAGAAAAATCCAGATTGCCCTGTGTGTGGTCAGCATTGAGGTGAAACGCGTCTATCTATGAGTAAAACCTAACAATGTTCAATGCATTCTTGGTGGAAGCGTCGTAGAATTCGGGCCAATTGAAAAAGAGTCGATGTAGGAGGATCTGTGGAAAAATCATTGCAAGATTTGATTGAGAATAATCGTAAGTGGTCTGAGGAAAT
Source organism: Bermanella sp. (assembly GCA_041546605.1). Taxonomy (GTDB): domain Bacteria; phylum Pseudomonadota; class Gammaproteobacteria; order Pseudomonadales; family Oceanobacteraceae; genus Bermanella. Next base: position 6,932 of record JBFEWA010000092.1, on the reverse strand, counting down.
CAGCGAACAGAATCCAGATTTTTTCCCTACATTGGCTAAGCAACAAGCGCCGGATTACCTCTGGATTGGTTGTAGTGACTCCCGTGTTCCGGCTAATGAAATCGTGGGATTAATGCCAGGGGAGTTATTCGTACACCGTAATGTGGCCAACATGGTGGTACATACGGATATGAATTTACTTTCTGTGCTGCAATACGCGGTGGAAGTGTTAAAGGTTCGCCATGTGATTGTGGTGGGCCATTATGGTTGCGGCGGTGTTAGAGCCGCCATGAATAACCAAAAACTCGGTTTGATTGATAACTGGTTATTAGAAATTCGCGATTTGTATCATCAAAAACGTGACATGTTCAAAGGCTTGCAGTCCGAAGATGAGAAAGTGGACTTATTGTGTGAGCTGAATGTGGTGCGCCAAGTGTATAACTTATGCCATACCAGCATCGTGCAAGATGCTTGGGCCAACGGACAAAAGCTGGCGGTACATGGCTGGGTATATGGCTTAAGTAACGGTAAGGTGAATAACCTGAATGTCACCATTAATGAACCCGCTCAATTAAATGAAGTGTACCGTTTAGATTTAGAATAACCCCTTGCAATTCAGTGTTGCTCACAACTGTCTAGTAACTGCTTCTTAATTGGCGTTCAATTCACATATGAATGTAAGGGAGCAGTTATGAAAACGCTACAAATTGATATCGTCAGTGATGTGGTTTGCCCATGGTGTGCCGTGGGCTATGCCAATCTATCGACAGCCTTAACCCAACTGGTTGATCAGCTAGACGCCCAAGTGCAATGGCACCCATTTCAATTAAATCCTTATATGCCCAAAGAAGGTCAAGCCATTGATGAGCATTTGGCTGAAAAGTATGGCCTGAATGCCGAGCAGCTAAGCCAAAATCAACAACACTTGGTGGATGCGGGCAAAGCGGCTGGGGTGACGTTTAATTTTGATCAGCGTTCGCGCATCTACAATACTTTGGATTGCCATATCCTGCTGGATGTAGCGGCCACTCAAGGTAAACAGACACAGCTGAAACAAGCTTTGTTTGATGCCTATTTCACCCAAGGCAAAGACATCAGTGATCATGCTGTGTTGTTAGACGCAGCTCAGTCAGTGGGTTTGGATTCGAAGCAAGTGGAAGAAGCGCTGGCGGATGAAACGTTGAAAGCTAAGGTGCAAGAAGAAGAGCATAAATACAAATCCATGGGGATTAACTCGGTGCCGGCTTTTATTATCAATAATCAGTATTTGATCAGTGGTGGTCAGCCAGTGGAAAGCTTTATGCAAGCATTGACGGATATTGCCTCGAAAGAGGGTGAGGCTTAAAGCGCCGCATACGGATTGACTACAATAAAAAAGGGAGGCCAAAAGCCTCCCTTTTTTATGCTGTTCTTATGGCTTATAGGTAAACGCCAATACTCACAAAATGACAAGCGGCACCGGCTAGCACAAAAATATGCCACAGATCGTGAAAATCAAATTGCTTGTGCAGGTTAGGCCATTTAGTGGCATACACCACGGCGCCCACGCTGTAACAAATACCACCGGCTAATAGCCAGTTAATAGCTCCGGATGATAGTGACTGGCTTAACGGCTCGTACACAAACAGGCTGATCCAGCCCATGGCCAAATACAGCAAGGTGCTGAACCAGCGCGGCGCATGTAGCCAGAAAATCTTTTTCAAAATTCCCACCAGTGCAATGCCCCAAATGATGCCGAACATCCACCAAGCTTGAGCGCCTTCTAAGCCAATGAGGCAAAATGGGGTGTAAGAGCCGGCAATCATCACATAGATGGCCATATGATCCACCCGTTTAAGGGCACGAATACCCGCTTCGGATATTTCCATGAGGTGGTAAACGGCGCTGGAAGCAAACATGAAGAACATGCTGATACCAAACACAAGGTAGCTGGCTAGGTAGATGCCAAACTTCTCATCAGGCAGTTGTGTGAGCATATAAGGTAGGGCCGCTAAAGACATGGCAGCGCCGAATAAATGGCTCAAACCGGAAAAAGGTTCGCGTAGGTGACGGTTTAACATAATTTGGGTAAACACTTGTTCGCTGAATTTGTGCCAATTAGACGTGGATTGACCATGACTGTCAAGGTTATCCGAAGTACCGTGCAAGACCAAGCTGTGGGAGAATCCGTTTATAGCAGTATTAAGGGGGAGAAATGCTGAAAATAAGTGGAATAATCTTATGTGGCGGCCAAAGCAGCCGTATGGGGCAAGACAAGGGCCTTATGGACTTTGATGGCCAGGCCATGGTGTCGCAGGTGGCAAAGGGCTTTAAAGGGGCTGAGCAGCTGCTACTTAATTGCAATCAAAATCATGCAGGCTATGAAGCTTTGGGGTTTGAAACATTTGCAGATCATGAGTATGGGGACATCGAAGCCCATGCTGGGCCTTTATTAGGCATTTTAAGTGCTATGGAAGAAGCCACGAACGATTGGTTGTTGTTTAGTCCTTGTGACACGCCAGCCTTGCCTGAAAACTACCTAGAGAGAATGGCGCAACATGCCAGTGATCAATTGGCATTTGCTTGTGTGGTGTTTGATGGATCTCGTCAGCAACATCTGCACGTATTACTGCATAAAAAGTACAAAGAAAGCTTAATGATGTATTTGCTATCAGGTCGACGCCGTACCAGTGAGTGGCTGGACAGTATTCACCCTGTTGAGGTGGATTTTTCTAAACAGGCCCATCAATTTGCCAATATCAATTCTATGGCGGATTGGCCTGCTTAATACGTTATTGAATAAGAGTGTACTTACTGGAAGTACGCTTTTAGGGCTCGAAGATTGTCTTGATCGGCTTTAATGCGCAGTTTCAAATAAATCCCTTGGGCAGTGTAGCCGGCATCATCAAAGTCGCTATCAATGAAACCAGTAAAGTTGTAACCCACGCTGACCCAGGTGTTTTGTTGTGGAATATAGCCAAGGCTGACACCTGCGCTATGGCGGCTGTCTTTTAATTCGTAGTCGTATAAGCGCTGAGCGTGTAAGCCCCAGTCCCATCTTACGTTAAAGTGGCGACGTAACTGCGCACCCACTAAATCAATTACACCTGAGTAGCTGATGCCATCAATGGTTTCATCCACATACTTCAAACCGTATTGGGTGCTTAATTGCGTGCGTTGCCAACGCATATTGATATGAGTGTTATTCACCAAGCGGCGACTCATTAATTCATTACTAAACGTCGTACCTTGATTATTGATGCTTTCTTCAATGTATTTGGTTTGGTTTAACCAAGCTAGGCCAAAGCTTAAAGGACGTAAGCCAATATCAAACTCGGTTTGTTTAAATTCAGTGCGGTTGTCGCTGGCATCTTCTAAACGATATTCGACATTTAATCCAAACGCTAAACCTAAGCCAATAGGGCGATACAAACCACTTGAGCCATTCCATTTTTCAGAGCTGTCACTTTCACGATATTCAAAACGGTTGGTCCATTGCCAAGTTGGGCTGCGATAACCCCAGCCTGTGGTGATAGCGTAAAAGTCATCGCTGGTTTGGGCGAAATTAATCACGCTATCATCGGTTTGTTCGCGCACGCTATTTTCTAAATCTTGGCTTTGATCGTAACCAAAGCTGACTTGCCAATTGTCGTTTAAATTCACTTCTTGATTTAAACCGTGAACCGCAAATAGACGTGTACCGTCTTTGCCTTGCTGCTGTTCCACACTGTTGTTCACTTGCATGCCTTGCCAAGGCGTTGCGCGCAGGCCAGCAACGGTGCGCATGGGGGCATCGCTTTCAAAACCGGTTTCATGAACCGCATATAAGGTCACTTGATCATTAATACGGAAGTCACTGCCTAAACGGAACAAATCATAAATATCATCATTGTGTTTCAGGTTAAGTTCCACATCAGTATTAATTAACCAGCGACCATTCATTAGGGTATAGGAGTGGCCTGCTAATACTTGTTGAATGGATTGATCATCCCCTAGAGCGGATTTATTTTCAGTGACGCGGCCACCTAAATGATAACGACCCAGCTCATATTCATGATTGTATTTGAGTTCGGCCATGGACAGCCTTTGCTCGCTCCCCAATTGGTTTTGGTCACTGACTAATGCATTAAAATATGTTTGTGAGGTTAAATAGTAGGTACTTTCAATCCCCAGTTTTTCAGTGCTGCCTTCGCTGTTATTTAATTGCTCTAAACCAAAGCCGGCTTCTTCGGTACGTATATAGGCCTTGGTTTGCAATTGCTCACCACGATATTCAACCGACACATAATTGGCCGATGCATGAGTGGTTGTGCCGTTGCTAACTTGTTCGGTAATGGCGCTTTCTGCTTGGATTTCTAATTGATCCGAAAGCTTCAAACGCATATCCATGCTGTTTAAGGTTTTGCTGTCTGCGCCCAGTTCTTCGCTGATTAACGTGGTGCCGATTTCTAAGGACTTATCCAGCATGTGCACTGCAGCGCGACCACCGTAAGTAAGATCGTTGGCACTGTCGTTCTTTGTCTCATAGCGAGCGATGATGTATCTTGGATTTAGGTTTTCATCTGTGCTTTGTACGGGGGACTTAAAGAAAACCGTACCGTCGATGTAATCAATGCTGTAGTCACTGTCTTTGGCCAGTTCCACTTCACTGATGATGACTTCGCTTCTAAAACGATCTCGTACTTGTAAGCTGATAGTTTCGCTGTTGCTTATGATGTCTGCATTGGATAACTGGTATAAACCGGATGTGCCGTCACCACGAATTTCATCGCGAGCAAAGCGTTGTGCCGACTCCGTAACAAAGGCATTGAAGCTGACAATGTCCCCTTGGAAAACCGATTGAATACCATGGAATTTTCTTAAGTAGGTGCTCAGTTCGGTTTTATTTAAATCCGTACTGTAGTCACCAAATACGGTGTAGAAACGTTCTTTTTCGATACGCACATACAGCTGGCCTTCCATGGAGGCATCTAATTTTTGTGTGCTGTTATCACCGTATAGGGTGTAGTACTTATTCGGCTCCAGTAATTTTTCAAACGGCGTGGTTTTTTCTTTGCTGCTGTCATAGGCTGCGGTTAATAACCAATCACCTAATATCTGACCTTTTGCGAATAACGCTAAGCGGCCATCAGTATAGAATCCATCGTCTTGGTCGTGAGCCTTGGCGTTTTCTATATGGCCACTAATGGTTTGATATCCTATGGTGCCTTCACCTAATGCAACTAACATCCAGTCACGGTTTTGGGGTTTGAGCCATACACGCACTTCATCTTCTTGGCCATTGGCAAGAGGGAAGCGAATAACCGCTTCGCCAGCTTGAGTGGTTGGCTCTAACGTAATGTAAGCAATGCCTTCGGCACTGACTTCATAGTTAGGTTTGAATTCGTTGCGGTTAATCTGTGCTTTGTCTTTATTTGGGTTTAAGGCTTTGTACGGACTATCAATGGTGAATTCCCCTTGTAGTCCATCACGAACAGGGTAACCGTCTTTATCAAGCAGTTTCACCGCCACAACCGGAGCAATTACACCATCGGCAATGGCCTTGGTTTCGTCTTTCACTAATTCGACTTTAGTGGGCGTGCCTGAGTAGTGAAGCTCAAACGTTTTACGATCAATGATGTTGTCGTTTTCATCCACCAATGAGGCAACAAAGGTGTTATTGCCTTCTTTAATATCCACGCCGCTCCATTGGCTCACGGCCGATTGATTGGCTGCGTATTTTTCACGCTTGGCGAAGTTAAGCTCACTGACGGGTGAACCATTTAGTGTTAAACGAATACGCTGATTAATAGGGTGTTTAATCGCCACCTTAGTAGACGGAATATTTGGCAAGAAGCCATCCGTAGGCCATAACCATTCAAACTGGTTATTGCTTTGCGCTAAATAGGCTTTATCAAATTCAGGCATGGTGACGGTGTTGCGAATAGGGCCTGACGCTGTGGCTTCGATTGGGAAATCAAACCCACCTGGTGCCACACCTGCGGTTGCTACCATTTGATTGCCGCTATCGGCTTTTGCCATGTGCATGCCGTTACTGGCGGATAATATGTTCACTTCCACGCGACGGTTCTTCGCTCGGCTCATTTCACTGCTGTTTTTAGCAATAGGTTGCTTGGAACCATGACCCGCGATGCTCACTTGATCTGGTGTAAGCTGTAACTGCGCCATAAGGTAATTGGCGGCACTGCGAGCACGGGCTAATGAAAGCTCGTAGTTGTCTTTGAATATATGGCGACTACGGCGGGCAATTGGCACGTTATCGGTATGACCTGCCACTTCAATTTGTAAATCGTTCAAACCTTGTAGCTTGGTAATAACTTCGGCTAAAGCTTGTTTATCCGCTTCACTCAAATCTTCACTGAAGGAACCAAACTTCGGTGCTTCTTCCGGTTTATGTACTTGGTTGTTGGCCGGAACGATGGCAAGTAATGCCGACGTCAACGCCACAGGGGTACGCTGATTGTTTTGGCTGGGTGAGTTGAACATGGCCACAGAGCGGGTGGTTAATTCACCTGGCTTGGCATCCTTACCAATAAAGGCTTCAAACTCTAACGTGTGCTGCCAGTCTTTGCCTGGATCATTAATGGAGACCAGCAAAGTTTGCTCATCGTATTTTTTTGGTTCGTCTAATTGTATGCCATCCACAAATGCTGAACCCGCTTTATAAACGACACCTTCAGGCAGCATGATTAGGCTGCGTAAATCTTTTAATACAACCTCACTACCGCTTAGCTCTAAGTGATACACAACTTTTTGTGAGACAGGGGAGTCAATATCCATTGTTTCACGTTCAGCGTGAGTAATTGGGGCTAGGCGGCTGCTTAAGCGTTGTACCACTTCGCCTTTACTTGGGGGTTTTAATTTCACTACAAAGTCTGTACGCCACATTGAGCCAGGTGCTAAATCCACAAACTGACTGTATGCGCGTCCAGCATGTTGGCCGTAATTATCACAGGCCATTAGATCTAAATATT
>JBFEWA010000382.1:0-2926 GCA_041546605.1 Bermanella sp. | reverse complement strand
TTCAGCTTGCGCATGGCTTGCTTGCGATTCGCCAATGGCTCCAGATACACCCAAAACTCTTCTTTAATCACCACAGACTGAGACTTCACTTTGGCATCAATATCCATGGCCAGCATGCGCGCATATAAATGCTTCGCATCCAACTCAACAGGATAAGGCCCCACCGCCCAACATAAGGGTTCTGTTTTGCCCTGCCCTGTCACTTCAGACTTAGGTTTGCTGGATAATTCAGACAATAACTTTATCGGCGCAGCGCCACTGGCAACGGACACATCGATCACATCATCTTGTACCATTTGCGCCGGCTGCATGAGTTGATAACCCAGATAACCCAGATTAATAATCAACAAGGTAATTACAATTAACCGCATAGCTCTCTACTTTGAAAAATAAACACTTAACCCATCCAACACGAGATCAGGCTGATAATTAACCGACTCATGCAATAAGGACGACAACCCTTCCCCATTGCCACCGGTTAACCAAACCTTGGCATTAGGCTGCAAGGCTCGATGCTGCTCAATCCAACTCGCCAATAAATCCTGAATCCCGTGATCCACACATTGTTGCGTGGACGTACCCGGTGCGCGACCCACTTGCCACTGGGACTCGGCCAACACTTTATTGGTGGATGCTAGCAAACTGGTTTTCATCATTTGTAAGCCTGGGCAAATATACCCGCCCACATGACGACCAAATTCATCAATCATATCAAGGGTGATGGCCGTACCTGCATCTACCACAATGTGAGCCACATCCGGCACCTGCGACCAAGCGCCTAGCATCGCCAGCCAGCGATCCACACCCATTTTATGGGCGTCTTCATAGCTATTGCTCAAGCCATGTTGTGCCACTTGCGCATGGGCAAACTGCACCTGCGGGAAACGCTCTTGAATCCATTGGCTTTGCTCATCATGGACCGAGCTTGCCCAGACCTCTTCCACCAAGGGCAACCAGCTGGGCTCTTCTTGCAAGGCTTGCTTAAGATCCGAGCCTGCGTTGTAGCAGGCGCGATGATCACATACGCGCCATTTGATTCGTGTATTACCGGCATCCAACTCTAGGCGCATATTAATTCCTCTGCGTTAGGCGCAAGCTCACTTCACCTGCATTCACCACCTGTATGCCAGCTGGCGTGTCCAATTGATATTCACCTTGCCCATTCACACCACAGCCTGTGCCTTCCATATCACTGGATGGCAACATGACCTTTAACGGCTGATCACGAAAACAATCAACCGCATTCCATGGTTCTTGGAACGGTGCAAAGCCGGTATTGGAAAACTGCGTTAACACGGCCACCAATTCATTCACTAGATCCGCGGCCAATTGATTGCGCGACCCATGAAATCCAAGCTGCTTCAGACCCACGGCTTTTTGGTCCAACAGGGCCTGATCTTTTTGCTGCACATCCAAATTCAAACCGATACCAATCACCACCTGACAGTTATCGGTCACATCACCTGTGATCTCAATTAGGATGCCTCCTAATTTGGCAAACACGCCTTCGTGCTTCACAAGAATATCATTGGGCCACTTTAACCCAGCTTGGGCGATGCCGTGTTTTTCAACCACGCGCTGTACCGCCAACCCCACCACCAAGCTTAACCCTTGGATAGCAGCAATCCCTTGAGAAAACGGCCACACCACGGAGCAATACAGGTTTCTGGCAAACGGACTCAACCACTGCCGACCGCGACGACCGCGTCCTGATGTTTGCATTTCGGCAAAACAGATGTGCTTATCGTGCAGATTATCTTCGGCCTTGTGCATCATGGCGCTATTAGTGGAATCCAAACTCAACGCCAATTCACACGAGGCAAACTGCGCAAACGGAAAACCTGCTTTTTCTAAAGCATCACGTTTAAGTAATTCCACCGCGTCCGGTAAGCGATAACCTCGCCCTTTCACCGAGTGCAGGGGAATATTCAGCGCCTCTAATTTTTGCAGTTGTTTCCAGATGGCAGCGCGAGAAATACCCAAGGCGGCGCCTAACTCTTCACCGGAATGGAATTGGCCGTCAGCCAATATTTCGATCAAGTCTTGATTCATATTAGGCGCTCAATGTCCCTATTACTCTTCCCAAGCATCCAAAATTTCTTTGGCTGCACGAAATCCTTCTTGCGCCGCAGGCGCCCCGCAATACACTTGCGCATGTAAGAACACAGCGGCAATTTCTTCTTTGCTGGCGCCATTGCGCAATGCACCACGGGTATGCCCTTTAATTTCAGTGGGCGCTTTTAACGCTGTAAGCATGGCCAAGGTCACCAAAGAGCGCGTTTTTAAATCTAAATCATCTCGCAACCAGGTAGCACCCCATGCGTGCTCATTGATATTTTGCTGTAACGGCTGGGTTAGTTCATCCGCGTTATTCAAGGCACGATCAACAAACTCATCACCCATAACCTGACGACGGATTTGTTCACCTTTAGATTGAGCCATAACGACCTCGCAATATCAGACTTTGGGCTGAATCTTAATCAAATTACTCAAGGAATGACAGCCGACACAAGCCAAACATGCAAAGCACGAACAATTGGGCAAATTTCAGACATAAAAAAACCCAGGCAAGCCTGGGTTTTTTCTTCAGCTAAGATCAGATCTCAAAGCTGTGACGCAATACAATGGTTTGTACGCGATCTGGGCCAGTTGAAATAATATCAATCGGCGCACCAATGGCTTTTTCAACAAAGCGAATATAAGCCTTGGCGTTTTCTGGAAGATCTTCCAGCTTCTGCGCACCTACTGTGCTTTCAGTCCAGCCTGGTAGTTCTTCGTAAACCGGCTTGATCTTCTCAAACTGATCCGCAGAGGCAGGTACATTCACACGGTTACCGTCGGCATCTTCATAACCCACGCAAACCTTAACGGTTTCTAGGCCAACCAATACGTCCAACTTAGTTAAACAAATGGCATTCACAGAGTT